>CALCJE010000330.1 GCA_937965665.1 uncultured Bacteroidales bacterium | reverse complement strand
GACCTTCAATTACTTCGAGTGCTTTTTCGAAATGCGGCCGGGCTTCTTCCACATCGGCGGCAACATCAGCATCCAGGCCATGTACCAGCGCATAGGTTAAGCGTTCGTTTACCGGAAGGCTTCGCCAGGCTTTGGCAGCAGCCTCGGTTTTTTCGGTAGCCTTCATTTTCGAGGCATAATCAATCAGCCTTTCCGTAGCGTCGGGGCGGCGGTTGAAAAGCACATCTTCGATCAGTTGAAGCAAATCGGCAGGAATATCATCATAAACAGGCAGGTTACCCGCGTTTACAATTCCCATATCCATACCGGCTTTAATGGCATGGTATAAAAAGGCTGAATGCATGGCTTCGCGAAGCGCATCGTTGCCACGGAATGAGAAAGAAAGATTGCTTATACCGCCGCTTACCTTCGCAAATGGCAGGTTTTCCTTGATCCATTTAATGGTTTCGATAAAATCGACGGCGTAGTTGTTGTGTTCTTCAATACCGGTGGCAATAGCCAGGATATTGGGGTCGAAGATGATATCTTCGGGAGGTACGCCAATTTCGTTCACCAGGATGTTGTAGGCTCGCTGGCATATTTCCTTGCGGCGGGGCAGGGTGCTGGCCTGGCCTTGTTCGTCGAAGGCCATAACCACCATGGCGGCGCCATAATTTCTTATTTTAAGTGCATGTTCCCTGAAAGCATCTTCGCCTTCTTTCATGCTGATGGAATTCACAATGGCTTTGCCCTGCAGGCATTTCAAGCCGGCTTCAATTACCTCCCATTTCGATGAGTCAATCATAATAGGGACCCTGGCAATTTCGGGTTCCGACATGAGCATGTTCAGGAAACGGGTCATCTCGCGTTTAGCATCAAGCAGGGCATCGTCCATGTTTACATCAAGCACCTGGGCGCCGGCTTCCACCTGTTCGCGGGCAACCGAAAGCGCTTCGTCATATTTTTCTTCGCGTATAAGCCGTGCAAACTTTTTCGATCCCGACACATTGGTTCGTTCGCCAATGTTGATAAAATTACTGTTTTCGAAAACCATCAGCGGCTCCAGTCCACTGAGGCGAAGGTGCCTGTCGACAGCCGGGATATGACGTGGTTCCGATTTCTCTGCTATTTTGCACAGTTCCCTGATATGGTCGGGTGTGGTGCCACAGCATCCGCCGATGATATTTACCGAATGGTTGACAAGTATCGGATGCACATGCCTGGCCATCTGCAGCGGCGATTCGTCGTATTCGCCAAACTGGTTGGGTAAGCCGGCATTGGGATAGGCGCTCACATAAAATGGCGCTTTGCGCGAAAGTTCTTCGATAAAAGGGTTCAGTTGTTCGGCGCCCAGCGAGCAGTTAAAGCCCACGCTCAGCAGGTTAATGTGCGAAACCGAGTTGAGGAATGCTTCCAGTGTCTGGCCCGAAAGGGTTCGGCCGCTTAAATCGGTTATGGTGCCCGAAACCATCACCGGGAGGCGCAGGTTGCGTTCGGCAAGCACTTCATTTATGGCATACAGTGCAGCTTTGGCATTGAGCGTATCGAAAATGGTTTCAACAAGCAGCAAATCGACACCGCCATCGATAAGGCCGCGGACCTGCGCAGCATACGCTTCGCGGAGCTGATCGTAGGTTACAGCCCTGAAGCCGGGGTCGTTTACATCGGGCGACATGCTGGCGGTTTTGCTGGTAGGGCCAACAGCGCCGGCCACGAAACGCGGTTTTTCGGGGGTTGATATCTTTTTTGCTTCGGCAACAGCCAGTTGTGCCGAGGCTACATTCATTTCGTAAACAATGGACTCCAGATGGTAGTCGGCCATCGAAACGGAAGTAGCATTAAAGGTGTTGGTTTCAATAATATCAGCGCCTGCCTCGAGGTAAGCCCGGTGAATTTCGCGTATTACATTGGGCCTGGTCAGCGAAAGCAGGTCGTTGCAGCCTTTCAGGTCGATAGGGTGGGTGGCAAAGCGTTCGCCGCGATAATCGGGTTCGGCAAGTTTATAGCGTTGTATCATGGTACCCATGGCACCATCCAGTACCAGTACCCGTTTTTCTAAAGCTTGATAAATTAAATTCCTTTCACTCATTATTTTCGTTGTTAAACTGCACCTCCTTACCTGAAACAAAGCAGCAGGGCAGAAGTTTTTAACTCAACACATTCAGTTTCTCCGGTTCAGGGAGCAGGAGTGTGCTTCAATTATAATCACCCGCAACAGCGGGATCAGGTATTGGCACCTTACGCACCGGGTGGTGGTTGCCAGGGTTTCACTGAGCCTGTTCTCTCCGCCCTTCTGTATAATCCAAACCTCCTTGCTTGTTCGAAAGGAATATTTGAAGCTGCAAAGATATAGGTTTTTTTTGAGATGTTTACAAGTCCGGCTGCATGCGATGTCCAGAACTTTTATTTAAATGAAACGATCAGGCACTTGTGGAAAACAGTTTGGGGGAAAGTGCATAACCAGGCGACTAATTTTGCCGGCATTTCCGTCATGCGCGCATTTTCAGCGCTTGCGCGATAAACTTGCTGAGCCATACAGCCGAAACTAACAGTTTTCTTATATTTGTCACCAGGTCCAATGATTTGGTTTTTTTGTTGGTATGGATTATAACCTGGCAAAAAGAATTCACCAAAGGTAAATCTGCGCCGGCAGGGGATAAATCACCTGTTTTCGTATTTTGTGAATATGTTGTAAGGATTTCTTTAAACACTAAATGAAAATCAAACAGTTATGAGACTAAAATTCTTATTTATGATTTTCTTTATAACTATTGTTATAATAAATAGTTGCGACATGGTTGATGACCGCCTGGCAATAATAAATAATCACAACAAACCGATTGCTGTTGCTTTCTCACGAGATAGCATATTAACGAACTTCAATCTTTGGCAATTTTATATTAATTCCAAGATTGAACCGGGTACTTCAAAAAACATTGATTTGAGAGGAACATGGCCAAATTATCTAAAAAGTTCCGTAAATCAGAAAGTATATTTTTTCTTTTTTGATACAGATACCATATTAAAATATAAAGACATGGATTTTATCGTAAGAAACAAAATCTATGTAAGCAAAATGAGTATTTCGGAATCCGAATTAATAAACAGTAAATGGAAAATAGAATATTAAACATAATGAAAGTACTAAAGTCTGAGACTAACAATGACGATAAATGTCGGAATCATAATTTTCGGCATCATAAACTTAACACATATTGAGCTGCTTAAAACGTGCTGGTTAACTGAACATTCTAAAAATTCTGAAATTCAGCAAATTCTGATTCTGACAATAAGCTTCCGGCAACCACATTTTTCGCATTAACAATAAGTGTTTTTTATGGTTATATATCTCCATAAAAAAGTTATACCTTTGCACCCCTAAAAATCAGAATGTAACATGGAACAAATTGTTATCGACACAAATATGAAATACAAAGTACGCGACCTGGCACTCGCCGACTGGGGACGCAAGGAAATTGAGATTGCCGAGAAAGAAATGCCCGGCCTGATGAGCATCCGCAAAAAATATGCTGCGCAGAAACCTTTAAAAGGCGCCCGCATTACCGGTTCGCTGCATATGACCATCCAAACTGCCGTTCTTATCGAAACCCTGGCTGAACTGGGTGCCGAAGTACGCTGGGCCAGCTGTAATATTTTCTCCACCCAGGATCATGCCGCTGCTGCCATTGCCGCTGCTGGTATCCCTGTTTTTGCCTGGAAAGGCGAAACCCTCGAAGAATACTGGTGGTGCACAAAAATGGCACTCACTTTCGAGGGCGGAAAAGGTCCGCACCTGATTGTAGATGATGGCGGTGATGCTACATTGCTGATCCACAAAGGATATGCAGCCGAAAAAGAACCCAAACTCCTCGAAGAAAAAGGTTCGAACGCGGAAGAACAGGTCATTATGAACCTGCTGCGCGAAACGTATGTTGAAAATCCCACCAAATGGCATGGCGTGGTGGCCGACTGGAAAGGTGTTTCGGAAGAAACCACCACAGGGGTACACCGTTTGTACCAGATGATGGAAAAAGGCGAATTGCTGGTGCCCGCCATTAACGTAAACGACTCGGTTACCAAATCGAAATTCGATAACCTGTACGGCTGCCGCGAATCGCTGGCCGATGGCATTAAACGTGCCACAGATGTTATGCTTGCCGGTAAAGTGGTAGTGGTTTGCGGTTACGGCGATGTTGGAAAAGGAAGCGCCAAATCGATGCGCGCTTACGGAGCCCGCGTTATTGTTACCGAAATTGACCCGATCTGCGCACTGCAGGCTGCCATGGAAGGTTTTGAAATTAAAACCGTTGAAGATGCCCTCGACGAAGGAAACATCTATGTTACCACTACCGGTAACCGCGATGTAATTACCGTAGAGCATATGATGAAAATGAAAGACCAGGCCATTGTTTGCAACATCGGTCATTTCGACAACGAAATACAGGTTGATAAACTGAATAACCTGGCCGGGGTTCAGAAAATTGAAATCAAACCCCAGGTTGATAAATATGTTTTCCCCGATGGTCACGCCATATTTATGCTTGCCGAAGGCCGCCTGGTAAACCTGGGATGTGCTACCGGTCATCCTTCGTTTGTAATGAGTAATTCATTCTCGAACCAAACACTGGCCCAGCTCGATTTGTGGAAAAACAATTACGAAATAGGCGTTTACCGTCTGCCCAAATACCTCGACGAAGAAGTGGCCCGCCTGCATCTCGAGCAATTAGGCGTTAAACTCACCAAGCTCACACCTGAGCAGGCTGCATATATTTCGGTTCCGGCTGAAGGTCCCTACAAAGCAGATCATTACAGGTACTAAGCCAAAAATTGAAGCAAAAAACACGAAAGGCCGTCATAAAAATGATGGCCTTTTTTTGTTGCCCGGAATGATTTATTTCAGCCGGCACATTCAGGGGTATGATAAATATGCTCGAAAAGCAAATCGGAGAAATTTAAAAATGTGAAACATAAAACTCAAAATACTAAATAAAAAAGTCAGGCAGGAGGTTTTAATTCATCATTTTTTGTTTAATGATCAGCGTTTACATTTTGAGATTAAGACATCCCTGTTTGGGTTTATAATAAAAAACCTGCCTGCCTGCCAGCTTCGCGCAGGTAAACAGCAGGCAGGCAACAAACACAAAATGCTAAATGAAATGTCAGGTCGGCAACTATACTTTATCATTCTTCATTTAATGTTCAGTATTCTTCATTATTTGATTAAGCATAGGCTTAATAAACGGCATTAAATTGATTTCCTGAAACTTTTAAAATACGAACACTGCCCACCTTGTCTAATTATAAACAAGCAACGTCTCCCCGTCGTACGACCAGCGGTACTGCATCAGCGCGTAAGGCGAAGGCCCGCCGGCGGGGGTTCCATCGAAAAGAATAAATTTGGAGGAACAAACGGGATCGATACAGGTAATACCCGATGATTCCATATTAACCCGGGCACCCGTTATTTCAGGGTCGTAAGGGCAGCAGCGTTCGTACACCCTGAACTCGTCGGGCAGCAGCCGGTATATTACAATGCCCCTGTAACCGGCATTTTCGATATATTTGTAACCGCCGGTAGGTATATAATCCAGTGAATTGGGATATAACTGAAGGCTTACATAAACATAAGGGATCTGTGGCTGGTTATCCTTGCCGCAACCCGCTGCTACCAGTAAAAACAGAAATATTGCCGCCAGTTTCCGCATAAAGTAATTATTACGATTTTTTTTCGTTGTAAAAGTAATACATAACCTAAATATAACGTGAGGGTAACTGTAAAATTGCATGATACTGCTTGTGCACGTTTACAGCCGGGGGCATTGACCGGCGTTTATAACCCCGTTAATTAAGCGTAAAGGTAAAAATGACCAGGATAATTTTGAAAAAACGTTTGATGCTTGCCAGCCTTTGTGCAATGCTGGCACTTTGCATTGTTTCGGGTACCTCGTGCCGGTTACTGAAGCACGACAAACAGGCGGCGGCTGAAAAAAAGCAGGAAGATGCCAGCAAAAAAGCAGATGCCGAGTACGAAAAAGCACAAAAGCAACATTATGCCAATCAAAGCAAGGAAACCAAAAAAATGATGAAGCAAACCAAAAAGAATGCTGCCCGCTACAATAAACCCATGAAAAGAAAATTTTACTGGCTGGGTGTAAAATGTAAGTAGTACCCCGAAATTGAGGCATAAACACAGGTTTTTAATAGAAACAAATTTATTCTTCAACGATTTGTAAAAACTGTGAAAAATGTTATTAACTTTACACCCGTTTTAACGCGAGGTTATACTAAATCTGGCTAAGTCATAGGAAACTAACTGCAGATTTTCTGCTTACTTACGATAAATTAATGGAAAGGACCCTTTTTCGCAAAGGGTCTTTTCTTCTTATTCAATAAACATAAAAACAAACTGCTACCGATATGGCACAGGTAACATACTACACTAAAGAAGGATTTGAAAAGCTGAAACTTGAACTGGAACATCTGGTACATATTGAACGTCCGCTTATCTCACAGCAAATAGCCGAAGCCCGCGACAAAGGCGATCTTTCGGAAAATGCCGAATACGATGCGGCTAAAAATGCACAGGGAATGCTCGAAATGAAAATTTCGAAACTGCAGGATATGATCCGTAATGCCCGCCCGATCGACGAATCGAAAATGGATGCTTCCAAAGTCCAGATCTTATCGACCGTTAAAATCAGGAACCTGAAAAATAACGCCGAGATGGTGTATACCCTGGTTCCCGAAAACGAAGCCGATCTGAAATCAGGCAAGATCTCGGTTTCGTCGCCTATCGCCAAAGGCCTGCTTGGTAAAGCCAAAGGTAACCAGGTTGATATTGCCATTCCAGCAGGTTCAATTACAGTCGAAATTGTTGAAATAACCGTTAAATAATTTAGCTATGGCAGGAATATTTGCACGCATTGCTTCAGGCGAAATTCCATCCTACAAAATTGCCGAGGACGAAAGGTTTTTCGCATTTCTTGATATCAACCCGCTGGCCAAAGGGCATACGCTGGTTATTCCCAAACAGGAAATTGATTACCTGTTTGACATGGATCCCGAAATGCATAAGGATATGTGGGCATTTGCCATGAAAGTGGCTAAAGCAGTTAAACAGGTTGTGCCCTGCATTAAGGTGGGCGTTGCCGTTATCGGGCTCGAAGTTCCGCATGCACATATACACCTGGTGCCTATGAATACCATGGACGACATAAATTTCAGCCGACCGAAACTTACTTTTCCGGCCGATGAAATGAAACAGGTAGCCGAAGAAATTTCCGCTGCTATACAGTAACGAATAAGCCAGTAAAAGCCTATTGAGAAGACCGCTTTTTTATAAAAGCGGTTTTTTTTGCGGCTATCGTAATGTTAACATTAATTATAAATGGACACCATCGAACTGAAAAAATATCATAGGACTGCTGGATTTGTAGACGAACATACTACAAGACCTAAAGACATTTTGAGCAAAATCAAAACAATTTTTGGGAATGTTACTTTGACAAAGGAAGGACAAAACAAAAGACCAATTGAGTTCTATGAGTTTTTTATTAACGACAAACCATTTTCTGAAATCTTGACTGAGTTTTGCAAACTTAACTATTCTTTGCTTGACAATTGGGTTGGAGTATTAGGTTCATTCTCAAATAAAAAATCAGAATTAATTACTATCAAAAGACTACTGTTACAACAAATAACTGAACAAGAGATTAGAGATGTTTTTCCAAAGGACTTGGATAAATATTACCTAGAAAATGGAATTGAAAATTATAGGGAAGAATTGGCTGATGAGGAAATTATCATCTATGGTTGTTTGGAATGTGGAGACTATGGTTGTGGAGGTTTCAAAATTAAAGTTGACAAAGAAGGAGAACAATTCTTATGGACGTATAATGACGAAGGGAATTTTCTGCAATTTCATTTCGACCAACACCAATACTTTGACACATTTGATTCTTATAGAAAAACAATTGAGAATGAAAATAACTAATACTAACAGGCGTTTGGCTCAATGGCGGGTAAAGTGGTTAAATGAACATTCTACCTCGCATCAACTTTTGTGGTGTATTGACAGTTTTGTGCTCCG
>CALCJE010000329.1 GCA_937965665.1 uncultured Bacteroidales bacterium | reverse complement strand
TTCTCAGTACGTCAAAGAACTACTCTATATATTTGTCATGTTTTGAACACTCGTATATAAGAATCCGAAATTAGGTAAAGAGATGGAAGTATATGTGTTGTCGACTGTGTTAGAACCCTTTTGTGATGTAACGCCTGTCGATGGATCAGTCCAGGCGCTAGCACCATCATCTCTGACAAACAAAGCCCAGGTATTCGTTGAAGGTTGATATGTAACTCTTACACTTGCATAATTGTTTGTATTTGCTATATCAGATACACCGCTTGAACATATATTAACTAAAGTTCCGGCAACTCCACCTGAAAATCGTACTAATCGAATTGGGTCAGGAGTACTAGTACTACCATAAACAATAGCATACCCAGTTGAACCTGATGCCAGGTTAGTGCCAGATGCAGCTAAAATTATAGCCTGTCCATAAGCTCCGCTTGCTGGAGGAGCAGGATTATTTGAACTCGCCCTGTTCCATCTAAAATTAAAAGTCCACGTAACAGTACCAGAATTGCTGCTTAAGGTTGTGTTATATGGAGAACCAAATGTGCCTGTTGCTCCAGAGACATATGAAATTGCACTTGCTGTTCCACTAATAATACTTAAATAACTACTGCTGTTCATACTTGTTGTAACACCAGTTCCTAAAGAACTGGTGTATGTCATGGAGGGAGTGCCACCAGGACTCAGCGATGCACGATTAAAATCATCAAAATAAACAGTAGTCTGCCCCCAAACCTCCCCGCTCCCTAAGCCAAACAGGCTTAACAGGGCAATCACAAAAAGAAATACACTATTTCGGGGCAATGCCGGTTTCATAAAGATAATCAGGTTTGTATGGGTTGCGTTGCAGCTTGTTAATCAGTCTTTTATTGTACCTTCCCGGTAATTTAATTAAATTATTCATTTGCTTTTGCTGACAAGCATTCCATACCCTCTGGTAGTAATGGCCGGGGAGTAAGGGTAAGCAGAAATAAATCAGTCGTGGTAGCTGGCAGAGATGGAAGCCAATGGCATAATCATGGATTATACCTCATTACAAATTTATAAAATTCAGCCAATATACATATTAGCAAATGGTAAAAATTTGATTAAATATTTTACGACACATTTATAATAGTCTGTTAACCGGGGGAAATGTTGCTTGTTAAAAAGGATTCTTCTGTTTTGGGCAAATTTTTTATGAGAAAACTTAGTTTTTTTTAAACTACAGCGGTGCAGGCCGTTTGCGCTGTGCGCCACGCGGGCGGGGTGGCGATATTTTCTGCGCAGAAGTACCTATCGGCGAAAGAACAACCATCATGGCAGCAGCAGTAAAGGCGGCATATTTGCCAACCTTCACCAGGGCTTCCTTGCGGGTGATTTTCTCTTCGTTAACGGGTATGTGATTCTTGTTTTCCAACGCAGGGTAGTATTTGTAAAAGAAACATTAAACACTAAATACAGAACGCAAAATGTTAAAGTATGATGGATCACAAACTTTTTAACTCCTCAGTTATTATTCAGTGCTATTGTTGTTTAAGTTATTTATTATCGGTTAAGTACGGTAACTTTCAGGGTTTGTTGTGTCGTTTTTCCTTCTATTCTCAGCAGGTATATGCCGTTAGCCAATCCCCGCGCAGGAATTATATTTTTATTGAAAGAGGTAAGCTGGTATTCGCCTCCCAGTTTCCGGCCGTTTACATCGTACAGCCACGCGTGGCTCTCCGGCTCGGGTGTCCCTAATAAAATTATCTCCTGGCTGGAGTAAAAAGCGGTAAATAATTTTACCTGCAACTGATCATTTATATCTAAAGTGGAGGTATTGCCAAAATGCAGGAAAAACCGCCCGGTTCCCCAGCTGGGTCCTTCCAGGCTGGCTGTAAGACTGTCGTTTAAGGTCTTCAATGCAATATGTGTATGCGTTAACCGGTCTTCTATCACCGGGTAAATTCCATCCGGGAGAATAATTCCATCCGCCTTAAAAGTTATCTGTCCAGCCTGGGGCATATCCAGCCCGATGGGTACTTCCAGCGATTGGTAATCGTTATCGGGTAGGCTTTGAATGGCGAAATTGGTCTCGTTGTTTCTGTCAACCAGGTGGGTGTAGAGGTTGAAATCTGATACCGAAAGTAAGCCTGCATCGTAAGAAGGATCGAGGCCGGTTGTCATATCAGGGCTAAAAGCAACCACGGTGCTGCGGGTTCTGCCGCCGGTTGTAGCTAAAAGGGTGATTCCGGGCCAGGAGGTTTCGGCGCGTTTTAATGAGGTACCTGTACTGTGAACCTGCATACCATCAAACACACCATTATCAACAGTTCCTTTTCTGAATATTACCGTAGCCGGAGTCCCTCCGCTGTACCTGAGGTTGACCAGGAATCCCTGCCCGGCTTGCACATAATTATCTGGCAGAAGACCTAGGTAAGTTTTGCCTGAATAACCTGTGTTGGCAATAACGGTATAAAATTGCTCGGCGCCGCTGTAGCTGCCGGTTTGATTCCATATATAAACAGCCCTGTAGTTAGCATCGAGCGCTGTAGCATTTTGTGAAATAAAACCCAGGTAGCTACCTTCATCTTTAATCCTTATGGCAGAGGTGTATGGGTTTCCGGCTGCATTCCAGCCGGTATAAGAACTTGTGCTGGGCAGGGATTTGGAGATATCGCCATTGAGTGAGCCAAAATACTGCACATAATTTCCTGAGGAAAGTCTCAACAGGTATCCAAGTCCGGGGTTTAATGTGGTGGGCATAGGATTGATGTAATCCCAGTTATTGGTGCCCTCGTTAAAAGGTGCAAAATCGTAAGTGCCGTCGCCCGCGGTAGCAATCGTAGAACCTGTGTAGCTGAACCCGTTGTTAAGTGAAGGTGAACTGATAAACCAGCGGTTGGGTTCAAGGTAACGTTTATAGGTAACAGAACCCGTGCCGGTTCCTGCTCCTTCAACAATCAGCGATCCGTTATTATTGAGGGCATCGGAGTTAATGGTTAAATTGCCCCCGTTATTCACCAGGCTGCCGTTAATTGTTAGAGTTTGCCCGGCATTTATTTGTAAGGATGCAGAGGCACCGTTTAATACCAGGTCATGACATACCGCAGCGGCTGACATAATTTGAGGTTGCACGGCTGCGCTGCCGGGAATTACCACATCCTGAGCAGCGGTTGGCACCCCGTCGCACCAGTTTGCAGGCAAATTCCAGTCGGGGGTAGCTCCTATCCACATATCACCAACATACACAGTATACGAAGTAGGCGTAGCTGCTGCGCATCCGTAAGTATTGGTATAATTTATCCCGATAGATTGAGCGCCCTGCGCCCCCCAGTTTACGGTAATTGAATTTGTACCCTGTCCGGATGCTATAATGCCACCCGAAATAGTCCAGGCATAGTTAGTCATACCGGTTTCGGTGGTATAAATAATCCCGTTCTGGTTAACACAAGCTGAATTTGTGCCTGTTACGGTAGGCGTTGGATATATGGTTATGATGGCAGTTCCGCTTGCCGGAGAACTGCAACCCGAAGCACCTGTAACGCTGATAAGTTCATAAACAAATGTTCCCGATACGCCGGTAGGCGCTGAGATGGAAACGCAATTTTCAGAAATGGCATTCACCGTGAGGCTGGCTCCGCCATTAATCCTGTAGGTGAATGTGAAAGGTGGTGAAGCTCGCCAGCCTGATGCAGTAAATGTAACTTCGGGCGCCGGGGCTCCATTACAAACACTCACTGTTCCGCTGATGGCAGCCGTAACTTCTCTTACTGCTATGGTAGCTGCAGAGGTTTGAAGTTGCGAGCAACCATTGCTGCTGATCACCTTGGTAAGGGTATAGGTAAAATCACCTGCTGTAGTTGCCGGTACAGGCACGACAATGCTGCTGTTGCCCGAAGTGGTCGAAACGGAATCAACAACACCATTCAGGGTGTACATAAATTTGTAATCGGGTGTACTTCCGGCTCCGGTGAAGGTAATATTCCTGGTTTGTGATGGGTCTTTACATAAGATAGTGGATCCATTCACAGAGGCTGATGGCATGGGAAAAACCTTAACTTTAGCAAAAGCTGTATCATCTTTGCACCCGTAAGAATCCTTAATTATAACCCGATAGGTACCGGTATCAGATAATGAAACGTTAGAGATACTCGGGTATTGTACTGGAGGTATAGACCCGTTAGGCCCCGTCCATGAATAGAAGTAAGGAGGACGCCCTCCATTTATGGACACTGATAAATCGATTGTTCCTCCTGCGCATACCGGTGTCCCTCCGTTGGCTATAGCTGCTATCGACATTAAGGTCGGCGATAAGGTGCCAAACGAGATATCATCAAGACCAAAATCATTGCCTTTTAGTGAAGTCTGTAAATCAACGATCTCGAGGTTAGCGGAGGTTATTCCTGCTGATGGGGTCCAATCTCCATAAAACTGAAGCCAGTTGTAGGGAGGACCATCGTTTGCAGGTCTTCCCGGCAGGGTAACAATACTTCCAACCTGTACTCCATTAATGCGGAATTGTAATTGTGCAAAAGGGGAACCATCTGCAAGGCTGATGGCCCAGGCCGAGAAATAATACTTTGTACCTGGCACTAAACTGTCTATTTGTTGGCCCCATACAACCGATTTGGGCACACCATTAATAATCATGAAATTGCCTGCATTGGAGGTATGGTCCCTTCCATGGAAATCTCTATGATACTTTTGTGGATCATTCCCAATGGCGTATTTGCCTTCAGGGTAATGCAACGAAGTGTCCCCTGTCACGTAAGGTTGATAGGTATAGTCTGATGAAAAATACTGGTTTCCAAGGTCAAATTTGCCATTCTTAACCAATTCGGTCGATAGCGTGGTGGTTGCGGTTGCAAA
This sequence comes from uncultured Bacteroidales bacterium, assembly GCA_937965665.1. Taxonomy (GTDB): domain Bacteria; phylum Bacteroidota; class Bacteroidia; order Bacteroidales; family UBA4417; genus UBA4417. The sequence goes on along the minus strand of CALCJE010000329.1, from coordinate 2,294 downwards.
ACAGGTGGTTGATGCTTCAGTTACTTTAACCGAATAAATAGCTGCAATATTTACAGTTATCGCCTGATTTGTTGAATAGTTGGTTCCGTTTCTGGTCCATTGGTAGGAATAAGTCGGTGATGAACCTGGCAAAGCAGTTAATTGAATATTTCCTCCACCCACACAATAATTGGCATTAATACTTACGGCTGGAGGTGTTATAACGGTAACCGAAAGGAGAGATGAATCGGTAAGGCAGGTGTTTACGGCAACCACCTTAATGGTCCCTGAAGAACCGGCTGCGCCTGAAATAACAGTAATAGAATTAACCCCAAAACCACTGAGTGCTGAGACCGCTGTCCAGTCATCGGGTATTGACCAAGTAAAAGTTGTACCTGTTTTAGCAGTTACCGAATAGATAAGGGATGTTGCCGGGCAGGGACTGGCTGAGCCCGTGATCGCTGTAGTTGCCGGAGGAGTTGTAATAATAGTTACTCTAACCTTCAACCGGAATGTACTTTCGCAACCATCTACGGTTTGACTGGCATAATAATCAGTACTAGTAACCAGATTAGTGCCAGCGGTTAGAAGTGTACCCCCACTTACCGCGTTGTACCATTTTATATTAGTGCCGGTGGCTGTAAGATTGCTCACTTTAGGGACAGGAGAGGAACAGAAAAACTGGGTTGCATCACCTGTTGGTGCAGCCGGAGTCGGGTTTACTATTACGGCTACAGCAAGCCTGTTCGTGCTTTCGCAACCGTTTACGGTCTGGCTGGCATAATAGGTAGCTGTTACCAGTGCTGTTGAGGCAGGCAGTGCGGTGCCTCCACCTGGAACATCATACCATTGTATGTTGGTCCCGGTGGCAGATAAGCTGGCGATAGTAGGGAAGGTGCCAGAACAAAATGTTTGTGTAGCCGATCCTGTGGGTGCAGCAGGTGTGGCATTAACCACCACGGTGGCATTGGCACTGTTGCTGCTGCCGTTAATATCAGTAACGGTCACCGTGTATAAAGTACTACCTACCACAGAAGTACCAGGGTCGATGGACTGCGTGGTAGCCCCCCCGGGGTTCCATGAATAGGTAAATCCCGGGTCGCCACTGGCGTTGGCCGTAAGTGTAACGCCTGAATTCTGGCAGACGGTTAACGATGGATTGGCTGAAATTGTAACCGTGGGAGCAGCGCCCAGACCGGTGATTTCACCCAGCGCTGTAAGACCCGAAACGGAAAGGGTTGTCGCTGTTACAGTACCGCCTTTTACCCAGGGCATCGAGCCGCCCCAGCGGCCTACACTCATATTTGCAGCAGAACCCGTAATATCGGTAGCAGGGAATTCAGCATTTATATTGCATGAGTATCCACTCATGCCTGAGCCTGAAAGCGCCCAGTACCGTGAAAGAAAATTGTTGGTGCTGGCATTGTTTGGATGTTTTGCATTGATTACCCTCACAGCTGCATAAGCTCCGGTAAAAGTTCCGGAGGTAAAATTGAGTGTTATTGGCGAATAATCAGTTGTACCGCTTGCGTCGCCTACCGGGAAAACATATGAACCTGCTGCTGTAAAAACTTTGCGGAGCTGGCCCGTTCCATCGGTAACAATCATATTGGCAGCCGAAAGAGTACCTGCAATGGCCGGTGATGAAGCACCGAGAGTCAGGTTGTTGTTGCCTAATGTTAATGTACCGCTGCTGAGGGTTAATGTTCCGTCAACATTCATTGATTGATCGAGCGTAACTCCCGAAGCATTGTTGATTGTCAGGTTATTCATGGCCGAAACCGTACCTGAACTCCCGGGGAAAGATTGTGCTGAAGATCCTGCAAGTATGATTGTGCCATTGTTATCAATAGTGCCCCCACCGGTCCAGTTGCCATTGATTGTGAGTGTTGTCCCGGCATCCACAAGCAAGGTCCCTCCGTTGTTTAAAACTATATCTCCCAGGGACTGGTTGCTGCTGATCCGGAGTGTGGTTCCGCTATTGATGGTTGTTGGCCCGGAATAGGTTTTGGAAACACCGGTATACACAACAGTGGCGGTATTGTTGATCGTGATACCCGGACTTCCTGTTGTAGTAGTGATATCTCCGCTAAATGTTACTTGTTGGGCACCATATACATTAAATGTATTCCCACTTCTGTTATATATTGTATTGTTAAAAGCCAGGAACCCGTTTACAGGATTGAATTCCATATTTGTGCCTGCATCTACATTGATCTCCACATTAAATGTATGCGTGGTTAATGCAACATAATTTTCAATTTTTGCATTATTCACCCCATTTTGTTTAAACCAAATAGATCTTGAGGCATCAG
>CALCJE010000328.1 GCA_937965665.1 uncultured Bacteroidales bacterium | reverse complement strand
ATTTTACCCTGCTCGTTGATAAACTTGAGCAAGAAGTCTGCATCCTTGTAATCAATGTATTTGATACCGCTTTTCTTGAAACGGCAGTATTTTTTCTTTTTGACGTCAACCGTAATGGGAGTCAGGTATTTAATATCCGAATTTCCTTGTGTGGCCATTTTTCTGATTTTTTAAGGTTACAATTAAGCCTGAGCTTTTTCTTCTGCTTTCGCAGCTTTACGTGCACGGCGTTTTTCGCTGTAAGCAACAGCATGTTTGTCGAGAACAACTGTGAGGAAACGGATAATACGTTCGTCACGTTTCAGGGCTACTTCAAAATCGGTAATCAGCTTGCCTTCAGCCAGGAACTCGAACTGGTGGTAAAAACCTGTCGATTTTTTCTGGATAGGATAAGCCAACTTGCGAAGGCCCCAGTTGTCGGAGTTAATAATTGTAGCGCCTTTATCAGTAAGGAACTTCTGGAATTTGCTTACCGTTTCCTTCATCTGTTCATCAGATAAAACGGGAGTCATAATGAAAACGGCTTCGTACTGTCTAATCATTTGTTTTCCTTTTAATTAGTGATTTTACTATGTGATTTTTACAAATGGAGTGCAAAGGTACAAATTCTTTTTAAGTTACAAATACATAGACCGATTTATATTAAAATAAATGTTGCAAGTCGCAAGCTGAGGTATTCTTAGCTTTGACTTTATTAGGACGGCTAAAGATTTGTCTTTTTTTTAACCAGAATTTTAACCGGCTTAAAGTTAAGTGTAAACTTCTAATGGCTCTCCAGCAGTGTTCTGCAAATAAACTCAGCCGCATGTCCATCACCGAATATATTCGGGAATTGAAGTGCGTTATCCCCAAGGAAAAATTCAACAGATTCCAAAATCTTATTTTCATAGGCATCGGCAATTATACCGGCTCCATTTTCAATAATTTCGATCCACTCGGTTTCTGGGCGGGCAACTACCAGCGGCTTTTTGAAAAAATATGCTTCTTTCTGAACTCCACCCGAATCAGTAAGGATCAGCCGTGCATTCTTTTCAAGCATGATCATTTCGAGATACGAAACCGGTGGGATAAGGTGAATATTCTGATTGTCGGATAAGCGTTTTTGCAGATCTATAGGAAGTTTATTCTCAATAATTCTGGAAGTGCGTGGATGCAAAGGAATAACAACATCGAGATGCATATTTTCGGCAATTTGACACATCGCGCTGAAAATCTGCTGTAAACGCTCGGGTACGTCGGTATTGTTATCGCGGTGTACAGTGCAAAGCACGAATTTATTCTTCGAAAGGTTAAGCCTTTGTATAATATCGGTTTTTGCACCTGCTATTTCGCTGAAATACACCAGGTTGTCGAACATGATGTCGCCGCAATGAAATACACCGGGTTTATCGGGCGAAAATGGTGCGCGTGTCCCGGTTACAAATCCTTCGCGTTCGAGATTTTTAATGCCGGCTTCAGTGGGAACAAACAGCAGGGTAGAGGCGTGATCGCACATAATGCGGTTAATTTCCTCAGGCATACTTTTATTGAACGATCGCAAACCGGCCTCGATATGTACCACCGGAATACGCATTTTACTTGCCGCCAAGGCTCCGGCCAGGGTTGAGTTGGTATCGCCGTAAAGTACAATGTAATCAGGGTTTTCGTCCTGAAGTACCTTTTCGATTCCCTGCAGCATCTGTGCTGTTTGGGTGCCATGCGAGGCTGAACCAATATTGAGGTTAATATGTGGGCTGGGGATGCCTAATTCCTCGAAAAATACCTGCGACATATTGGCATCGTAATGCTGCCCGGTATGGATAATTATTTCTGAAATCTGGCCGGCGAAGTTATTCCTGATAGCACGGCTGAGCGCAGCCGCTTTTATAATCTGTGGCCTGGCACCTACTACGGTAACAATTTTAAGCATCAAGTTGTATAGTTACAGGAAATTTATGAGATATCGGGTTATAAATTAAGCATCGCATTAATTGTGCAAATTTACATGATTCCTTCATCTGCAAAACTATAATAATTGCCATCGCCTACAATAATGTGATCGAGTACCGGAACATCGAGTACCACGCCTGCTTCTTTCAGTTTTTTGGTTAACTGAATATCTGCATCACTTGGGTTAAGTTGTCCGGATGGATGGTTATGTCCTAAAATAATAGAAGTGGCATTGTGATCGAGGGCTAATTTAAATACCTTCCGCTGATCTACTACGGTACCGGTTATACCGCCATCGCTGATGCGTATTATTTTCAGTACTTTATTGGCTCTGTTCATCAGGAGTATGCAGAAACTTTCGTAATTCAGGTCGCCCAGTTCTTTCTGAAGCAGTATAAATGCCGATTTGCTGTCTTTTACCTGTGGTTTCTCCTGAAGCACCGTGGCAGCTCTCCTTCGGCCCAGCTCCAGGGCTGCGGCAATGGTTATGGCTTTTGCCTCGCCAATGCCCTTATATTTTTGCAGATCGTGAAGGGTTAACCTGGCCAGTTCCGCAAAGTTATCGTTCACGTCGTTCATAATTCGTTTTGATAAAGCAACGGCCGACTCGTTTGTATTTCCCGAGCCAATCAGTATGGCTATTAATTCGGCATTGCTGAGCGCCGACGGCCCCTTATGCAAAAGTTTCTCCCTGGGTTTATCATCGTCAGCCCAGTCTTTTATTGATAATTTCGAAATTTTATCCATCATAAAATCAATTTATAACAAAACAGAACAATGTGCTAAAATACAAAACTAAATAAAACAAAAAAGCCTCCGCTGGGAGGCTTTTCAATAGTAGAATTTTAAGCTTAGAGCGCATTCACTTTTTTAGTAAGCTTCGATTTGAGGTTCGCAGCTTTATTTTTATGAATGATGCTTTTCTTAGCAAGCTTATCAATAAGAGAAACCAGCGAAGGCAGTTTTTCAGTTGCAACCGATTTGTCTTCTAATTCACGGAACCCTTTAATAGCATTACGCATTGTTTTTGCATAATAACGGTTGCGAAGCCTTTTCTTGTCGTTTGCTCTGATCCTTTTGAGGGATGACTTGTGATTTGCCATTGTTAAACTTTAAAATGTTGTTAGTAGTCCGTAGGGGAATCGAACCCCTGTTACCAGGATGAAAACCTGACGTCCTAACCCCTAGACGAACGGACCTTCTCGTTTTTGAGGCTGCAAAGGTAATACTTTTTTTTAATCGGGCAATAGTCGCGAAAAAAAAACACAAATTTTTTTCTGAAATTCTGAAAATTATTTCTAATCTATTGATTAAGAGTCCGATTGTAATATTTGCTTACAAGAGTACCTTCGCCATCAGCACGCAAAGTTACGATAAATAGTTATGAGCTATATTGAAAATCAAATTATTATGAAAAATTATCTGGAATGTTGAAGTTAAAATTTGGGATTTAGGTTTTACAACTATAAGAACCAGTCAATTTTAGGAAATTTAATCATGATTTGACCAACTCGCAACGGGATCAATTTTTGGCATTTTTTCCTGATAAAAAATATTGTCGTTAACGTAACTGTTTTAACCTAAGTTAAGCTAAAGAATGAAGATGACTAAGGTCTTGTTTTTGGAAAAATTTGGGATGTTAACAAATTGTAAATTTTTTATTACATATGTAAAGTCTTGAATAAGTAAGGATTCCGCTATATTGTAAGATGTTGGTATTCAATTTTATTTGCAATTATCGAAAAATGTGTATATTTTGGCTGCTTCAAAATCTGCTATTGGAAAATTAATTAACCAAAACTGATCAAATGAAAAGAAAACTACTGCTTTCGTTCTCAGCAGCACTGTTAAGCACAGGTCTTATGGCTGGTGGAATCATGACAAACACTAACCAGAGTGCAGCTTACGCACGTATGCTCGCCAGGAATGCCTCCTTAAGTCTCGATGGCGTTTATTATAATCCTGCCGGCTTGACCAAGTTGAGAAACGGGTTTCACCTGTCGCTGAACAACCAATCCATTTTCCAGGTAAAAGATGTAAATAACGACTATCCTTATTTGCACGGATCACCCAATGCCAAATATACAGGCGAAGTTAAAGCACCTTTTTTCCCGGGTATTTATGCAGCATATAAGGTGAACAAGCTGGCCATATCGTTTGGTTTCAATCCTGTTGGCGGGGGCGGAGGTGCCCAGTATGATAAAGGATTGCCTTCGTTCGAGATGCCGATTTCTGATTTAAAGCCAAAACTTGGCACCGGATTTGGTGTAAGCGATTACCAGGCCGATATTAATTTCGAAGGGACTTCGATATTTTTTGGCTACCAGTTGGGTGTTTCGTACGAAATAAACCCGGCGGTATCGCTTTTTGCTGGTGTTCGACTGGTTACGGCCAAAAATACCTACAAAGGATCGATTACCAACATTATGATTAACCCGAATACTACGTTGCAACCCACCGGGATTCCGGGCCTGGCCTCGAAAGTATATACTGGCGCATTTATGAGGGCTAATACATTTGGAACAGAAGCCAGTGCATATTATACACAGGCTGCAAGCTATTATACAGCAGTTTCACAGAGCTATACAACCGCTGCAGGAGGTGCAGCTCAACTTGTTGGCGGCGGGATGGGTTCACTTTCTTTTGCTCAAGCCAAAGCAGCCGGAGCACCTATTTCCGATGCACAGCTAGCTGCTTTCGAAGCAGGGTTGGTGGCCGCAGGGCAACCGAAAACCACTCCGATTGCTCAGGCTCAGGTTGTGTATACCAGTGCTGCAACTCAGTCGGCTGCTGGCGCAGCTCAGCTTACCGGCGGGGCAGCACAGATGACCGGGCTTGCTGCCAGCACCGGTGATAAATCAGTTGACGCAGTTCAGAAAGGAACGGGTTTTACCCCCATTATCGGTGGTAACTTTACCATCGCCGAAAAACTTACCCTGGCCGTGAAATACGAATTCCTGACTAAAATTGAATTAACCAACGAAACCAAGGTTGATGAAACAGGTTCATTCCCCGATGGAGCAAAATCAAGGTCGGATATGCCAGCCTTACTCTCAATTGGTGCTTCGTACCCCATAACCAAGAAATTATCGGCATCGTTAGGTTTTAATTACTATTTCGACAAGGGTGCCGATTACGGTAAAAAAGATACCCTGGGCAACTATGTTACCAATGAATCAGTTATCGATAAAAATTATTTCGAGCTGGCACTGGGACTGGAATATAACATTACCGACAAATTGCTGGTTTCGGCCGGATACCTGCGTTCACAGACAGGGGTAACAGAATCTTACCAGAATGATCTCAGCTACAGCCTTACCTCGAACACCGTTGGTTTTGGCGGGCAATATAAAATCTCACCGGCAGTATCATTAAACCTGGGCAGTTTGTTTACATTCTATCTTGACGATTCTAAAACTTTTAACCATAAACTGGGAAATACCTATATCCCGGTTAACGAAAAGTATTCAAAAGCAAACTGGCTGGTTGCTATAGGCCTTGATGTGACGATAGGCAAATAATTGTTACATGCTATAATAAAAAAGTCCCGTTCGTACTGAGCGGGACTTTTTGTTTTAATGGGTACAAGTATAAATATGATTGGTTACTGGTAAGTGCTCAAAAGATCTGAAAAGTTATTTTTTAATAAATTTCCCTTCGAAAGGTAAATCACCGGCCATACACCTCAAAATATAAGTCCCGGGTTTGAGGTCACGAACATCCACTTTATTGTTTGCCGGACCTTTTTGACTTTTAACAACCTTGCCGTTAATATCCATAATTACCAGTGTATCAAAATGAATTTTACGGGTGGATCTAATAGTGAGTTCACTGTTGACCGGGTTAGGATAGCACGAAATCTCCATATCCTGCACAGGTTGGGCAACCGAAGTGATATAATCGTTAAAAAGCCATTGATATGCTTCGCTAAAAGCTTCACTCCAGAGTTTTTCATTATGCTGGCCGCCGGCAACAACTTTGTTAAAAATATTCTCCTGCGCAAACCCGAGTTTTACCAGTGAATCATTCATGCGGTACATATCGGCAGGAACATCAATTTCGCTGCTCTCGTTCGAGCCACAAAGCTGGTAAATGCGCATTCCGTATTGTTTGCCAGCATCGTGGGTAAATTTCCATACACTGTCGGAAAACCAGTAGGAAGGCGAGAAGATGCCTGCTTTGCCGAAAACCGACTGGTATTTCAGGGCACCGAAATGCGAAATCAATCCGCCAAGCGAACTGCCCATGATGCCCGTGTTTTCGCGGTCGGGGAGGTTGCGGTAGTTTTGATCCACATAAGGTTTGAGGGTTTCGACAATGAACTGCATATATTTTTCACCATCGCCTCCGCCATAATCGGGATTCATCCAGGGCGTATACTCGCCGATGCGGTAATTTCCACCATTCTCAATACCAATCACTATGGGTACCTTTTTCCCTTGCGAAGCCAGACTGTTCAGTGCTTCGTCCACTTTCCATTCACCTGCAAATGAAGTTTGATTATCAAAAAGGTTTTGGCCGTCGTGCATATACAGCACCGGGTAAGCAAGCCCGGAGGTTTCATATGCCGGTGGAAGGTATATCCAGATTTTACGCGTCCGGTTCAGTTGCGGTATTGTAAAATTGCTGCTCATTATTTTTACATTGGCAGCCGCGGTCGAAGTATTGCTGCTACCTAAATCGGCCCAGTTATAAATCGTAATGCTAACCGGGCTGCTATTGCCAAAGGTGTATTTACGGTTAGCGATTTCCTCTCCATTTACACCTTTTTCGACTGTTGCCCACGATCCCCTGGTAAACTTATATTCAATTACCGTTCCTGTGGTTTGTGCAGGCAAGGTAATGCTCCATTTCCCCTGCTCGTTTTTATGCATCATATATTGCGCCATATTGGGATTCCAGCCGGAGAAATCGCCTGCAATATAGAGGTTGTCCTGCACGGGAGTATTGGCGGGCAACGATTCCACTACAAATGTTACCTGCGCTTTTAATCCCGGCACAATTATGCATAATAGCAAAAGGTTAAGAATTAAGTTCTTTATCATAGCAAATGAATTTTGAATTAAACCAGCCTGAATTTTGATGCAAGGTACTAATTTCTGGTTTCAAATTTCTGGTTTCAAAATCGGCACTATGCATCCAGTACAATCTGTAACCCACATTCACAATCCAACATCCGCAATCCCTGACTGCTGACGCAGTCAGGCAGGCGCAATCCGACATCCGAAATTCCCGGCAGGCGGCGTTCATATTTTTCTTTCTTTTGTACTTCACAATATGATTCTCCGATATACGTATGACACAACAATCCTCCCCTTCTCAAAAAACCGGCCTGCGATCGTATCCGCGCAGTTTCTGGACAGTAATTACCATGGAGTTCTTCGAACGGGGTTCGTACTATGGTGTCATGTCAGTGCTTTCAGTTTATCTGGTCATGAGTATCCCCGAAGGTGGACTGGGTTTTTCGAAAGAAAGTGTGGGCGTGATAAAAAGCACCATTACTCCTTTGCTGTATTTCCTGCCGATACTGGCCGGTGGCCTTGCCGACCGGTTTGGATACCGACGCACCCTGATGATGGCTTTTACACTGATGAGTACCGGGTATTTTTTCACAAGTATTTCAACCGCATATGGAATGGTTTTCCTCAGCCTGGTGCTGATGGCTGTGGGTGCAGGCTTTTTTAAACCGATTATCTCAGGAACCATTGCCAGTGTTACCGACGAGAAAACATCATCGCTTGGTTTTGGTATTTATTACTGGAGCATAAACCTGGGGGCATTTATTTTCCCTTTGCTCCTGGTTCCGTACCTGAAAAGCATCGGCTGGAGCTACATTTTTATTATGGCAGCTGTAGGAACAGGCTCCATGCTGCTGCTGAATATTTTTGTGTACCGCGAGCCGGCAAGGCAACAAAATACCAAACCCCTGGGCGAAGTTTTTAAAGATATATTCCTCGTGCTGCGTGATTACAGGTTCCTGCTTATGATTTTTATTTATTCCGGTTTCTGGATTATGTATTTCCAGATGTTCGACACCGTGCTGTGGTACCTGAAAGATTACGTGGATATGACCCCGGTGAATAAGGCTGTAAATGTTTACCTGGGTTTGTTTGTGTCAAATCCCAGCTGGAAATTTGATACCGAACATGTTACTGTTATCAGCTCCGGATGCATTATTTTGCTGCAATTGCTGGTATCGAATATTGTACGTAATAAACCAGCCCTGCCTACTATGATAGCCGGAATTGCTATGGGTACGGTGGGCATGGCCATACTTTCACTATCAACAGCAGCCTGGGTATTTATCCTCGGAATTGTAATTTTTTCTATTGGCGAAATGACGGCCCACCCGAAGTTTTACTCATATGTTGGACTGATAGCCCCGGCCGATAAAAAAGCTTTGTACCAGGGATATGCCTTTCTGTATGGTGTAATTGGAAGCGGTATTGGTGGCATTTTAGGTGCTTCCTTGTACGTGCATTTTGTGGATAAGCTACACCAGCCGGGTGTTTTATGGTTTATTTTCAGCCTGATAGGCGTGGCTTCTATTATAGGATTGCTGGTTTACAACAGGTTGGTTTCTGGGAAGAGCGAGGCGCAAGGCTAAGCTCAAAGTACGATGTTCGAAGTGCAATGTCGGAAGTGTAATGTCGGAAGTGTAAGGGGCAGGCTGCCTGGTGATTTATATCAGTGAATAATGAATAATGAATATCGAATGCAGAGCGAACTCTACAAACATTTCAAACTCTTCAAACTCTTCGAACTGTTCAAACAATATAAACTCTTCAAACCACTTAATTCCCATGAATTTCGAACTGATTGACCACGAATATATTCAATTAAACCAACTGCTGAAGCTGCTCGGGCTGGTGGAGACCGGGGGCGAGGCGAACCAGCGCATTTTAGATGGACAGGTAAAAGTGAACCATGCTGTTGAATTTCAGAAAAGGAAAAAACTGCGTAAAGGAGATGTGGTGACTTTCCTTGGGAAGGTGATTGAGATCAAATAAAGTGCAGGGTTCCGTATGAACCTTTGTCTGACGATTAGATAATTTCCGTTGGCAACAAAGTTTTCTATTCCCGCGCTAATTGTCGCGTTACTGCCTGTTAAAGCGATTAAGCCGGGAGGTTATCCTTTTGCCAGGTTTAATAGCCATCAGGTGTTCGTGGAATCCACGGCTTAATCAATATCAATGATTCAGCCAAACATTTTATCAAACTGTGATGTTCAATTGGTAAACTGTTGTAATTATTCACTTTCAGTACATAGTGTGATATGAGATGCGGACCTTTGTTTCTTTTATATGCATTGTTTCAACTGGTGGTGGTGCCACGACTGTGGGGGCAAGGCTGGGATTTTATCAAAGAAAAAGACGGTATTAAAATTTATACCCGCAACCAGCCCAACAGTCAGTTGAAGTCGTTTAAAGGCGAAATTACATTTAAAGCTGATTTTCATAAGGTGAACCTGATTGTGGGCGACGCTCGCAATATCGATTGGTGGGATAAAGATATTATTGAGAAACGGGTGCTGGCATTCGAGGAAAACAAAATGATTAGGTATTACCTGGTGTACAATGTTCCCTGGCCTTTTTCGAAACGCGACCTCGCACTTGAGGCCAACATATCGATCGACCCGCATACAGGTGACAGGATAGTGGCATCGAAGCCCGTACTGAACCTTGTACCCGAAAAGGAAGAATTGGTGCGGATAAAAAATTACTGGCAGAAATGGACCGTACATCCCATGGATAACGGATATGTGCATGTAACGCTCGAAGGATTTGTAGATCCCGGTGGTAATATCCCCTGGTGGCTGTATAATTCGGTAATAACCGAAACCCCAATGCGGGTTATGAAAGGCATGCGCGACAGGGTGCTCTCGCCTGTGCCGGCCAGGGAATAAGTCCCAAAAACTATAGGCCGCTTGCTATCAGCCGGGTTATGTTAAATGAAAAATCCCTGCCACCCTCAGGAAGCAAGGATTATTTATGCTTGTGAACCTGGTATCAGCAAACCACAAGTTCAGTTTTTTCCTTATAAATACTGTATTCCCGTTTCAGCAGGTCCATCAGTTCTTTTACGGCTATTATTTTGTCGGTACGCCATACGTTGCTGCCTGCAAAAGCATAACCGCGGTTAAAATTACCCCGCAGGGCCGAAGTCAGCGAAGCAATGATGCAGTATGGTGCTGTGCTGATGTCGCAGGTGCGGATACAGTTAACAGGACATGTTTTGGGTTGGCGTTTGCCGGCTACCACTTCGTCGAGAAAAGGGGAGGTGATAGCTCTGCCGGGCATACCCACCGGACTTTTTATGATGCGTACATCTTCTTTTTTTGCATTCAGGTAAGCCTGTTTAAATTCCATGGATGCATCGCACTCGTGGGTGGTTACAAACCGGGTGCCCATTTGTACACCAGATGCGCCAAGTCGCATAATTTTGGCAATGTCGGCGCCGGTGTAAATTCCGCCGGCAGCAATAACAGGTATTTGTTTGCCGGTGATGATCGCCACATCATTCACAGCTTTAACCACATCGGGGATTAATTTTTCGAGGGCATAGTTTTCGTCGAATATCTGTTCCGGTTTAAACCCAAGGTGTCCACCGGCTTTAGGGCCTTCAACAATAACTGCATCGGGCAGGTAGTTGTAGTTTGTCAGCCATTTGTTGCAAATAAGTGCAGCAGCTCTTCCTGACGAAACAATTGGCACCAGGCGGGTTTTACAACCTGGGTAGATGTATTTGGGCAAATCGAGCGGCAATCCGGCCCCTGAGATGATGATATCAACACCTTCTTCGACGGAGGTTTTAACCAGGTCGTCGTAGTTGGATAACGCAACCATGATATTAACCCCGATAATTCCATTGGTGTTTTTCCGGGCCTTGCGTATTTCTTCTCTCAGGCCGTGTATGCAGTTCGCCAGGTAATCACCTGAGCCTTTATAGAGCATTCCTAAACCAGCAGCTGAAATTACTCCTACAC
>CALCJE010000327.1 GCA_937965665.1 uncultured Bacteroidales bacterium | reverse complement strand
ACTCTTTCCCTACACGACGCTCTTCCGATCTAAAATATATAAACACCCGGAGTGGCTCCGGTAAATGTTGCTATCGGAGAATTGGCATTCGGGCTGAATGACCCTCCTGCCGGCCCTGCAACTTTCGTCCAGGTTCCCGTATAAGGAGCCGGGTCGTTAGCAGCTAGGTTAAAGGACGTTACATCACAATGCTCCTGATCGGGCCCGGCACTGGCGGCTGATGTTGCAGTGAAAATGGTAACCGTCATGTCGTCAGCCGAAGGTGTAGCACACGATCCGTTGGCTGCAACCGTATACCTGAAAGTGTATGTTCCGGCTATTAAACCTGAAGCTATAGCCGAATATGATGTTGTCGGGATTATTGTTGCCACGTTCGGAGTTGTTCCAACCTGGCTCCAGGTACCCACACTGCCATCGTTACCAATCAGGTTGGCGGAATTTGCAAAACATTTACTTTGATCGGGGCCAGCATTTGCTGCCGGGGTAACGTCAATTTTAACATCATCCGACAGCGGATTACAAAACTCACCTCCATAACTGGTCCAGCGGAATATATAAACACCGGCTTCCAGGCCTGATATAGTTGCGGTAGGAGATTTCATATCGCTGAAAACCGGGGCATTAGGCCCGCTCACCAGCGACCACAGTCCTGTCCCCGGGGCTACATTATTTGCAGCCATGGTACAAGTGCTCAGCCCGCAAACCGATTTGTCCGGACCCGCATTTGGTGCCACAGGAGCTACATCGGAAACGTTGATCTGCACCGAATCCATCGTTGCCGGGCATGCATTATTCGAGATGGTCCACCTGAAAATATAGGTTCCCTCAGTAAGCCCGGTTACACTGCTTGTAGCAGCTAGCGGGCTGACAATGGTAACACCGCCTGCACCGGCCTCCTGGCTCCAGGTTCCGGTTCCTATTGTTGGTGTATTGGCAGTAAGTGTAGCGGTTGTGCCACAGATATTCTGGTCGTTACCCACAACTGCATTGGTTGCCGGTTGCGAAATGGTTACCATGACGGTGTCGCGCGAAACCGCACACGACCCAAAAGTAATTGTCCAGATAAACTGGTATGTTCCATCTGTAAGACCGGTAACAGAAGTGTTTCGGAGTGCCGGGTTTGTAAAAGTAGCAGCTGGGCCCGAAAGTTTTGTCCAGGCTCCGCTACCGGCACCGGGATCATTTGCTGCAAGTGTTATCGAATTTGTTCCTGTCGGAAGACATTGATCATTACCTGCCACTGAAGCAACCGGCCCCTCGGTAGAAGTTGTGGTTATTTTAACCTGGTCCGACGAACCTGGTCCACAGGCATTGTTTATCGTCCATGTAAAAGTATATACGGTACTTGCAACCAGCCCTGTAACGACGGCATTTCGCGTGTTTGCATCGGGCGAAAACGCCACACCGGCACTGGGACTTACAGTCCAGGTACCGGTTTCGTTCAGTATGGGCGCGTTGCCCGCCAGGTATACAGGCGTATTGAAACACACTGTTTGATCCGGACCTGCATTGGCAGTGGTAGGAGCTACTGAGGAAACAACAACCTGCGCATCATTTTGGCGTGTGGGACAAGCCGGGCCGCCTGAAATTTTCCACCTGAATCGATACAGGCCATTCACCAGTCCACTGATATTTGTCCCTGGATTATTAGGGCTGGCTATTACTGCCGCATTTGGACCCGATACCTGCGACCAGGATCCGGTTCCGATGGCGGGTACATTTCCAACCAGGGCTGTTGATGTAATATTGCACCCCAGCAATTGCTTGGTGCCTCCGTTTGAGTTCGATGGGGTTACCGATGTAATTACGGTAATGGATTGAAAAACATCCGCACATCCGGAACCAAAAGCAGACTTACGAAGTTGTATGACATAGGTGCCGTTCAGCGTGAGTCCGCTGATAGTGGCTGGCGAAGCTCCAAGCGGGGCATATGCTGTTGGCACACCAGGGAAACCTGCAGGAGCACTTACAATGCTGTATTCAACCGGTCCTGTGCCGGCTTGCGTAAAGCTGATGGTTGCCGAATTCGAATTACAGGGGGCAATTAACGGACTGGGAGTGGTAATTGCCAATGAAGGCGCTGTTGCATAAACTATGGAAGAAGTGGTTGTTGACGAGCATCCGGTAACCGGATTACTGATTGTGTAGCGGAAAGTGTAATTGCTGGTTGCATCCAGGCCGCTGATACTGGTAGTGGGGCTATTCGGGCTTACGATGGTTGCAGGCGGGCCTGCGGTTTGGGTCCAGCTAACCACTTCGTTATTGTAAAGCGGGTATGTCCCTGTAAAAACCATTGAAGTTCTGCCATCGCAATATACATCATTGCCCGGCGTAATAGTTGCCGAAGTTGCACTACCCACCGGAGCCGGGACTGATATTTTTACTTCGTCAAATCCATTGGAGCATGGACCGGTAACCGTCCAGCGCAGGATATAAACACCCTGGATAAGATTGGTAACGGTTGAATTTCTACGCGTGGGTGAAGTGATGGTTGGAATATTCGGGCCACTGATCACAGTCCAGAGTCCGGTTTGGCCGGCTATATTGTTACCCCCGAAAGTTGCTGCTAAAGTTGTTGTGGTTGATAATGAAAAACAATTTCCCAACACCTGGTCAGGACCGGCATTTACTATCAGATGCGCCCCCAGGTTGGTAATTGTCATATCGTCGTAGGCAACACAACCATTGGCATTTGTAATGGTCCACCTGAGTGTGCTTGTACCTGCATCATCAGCGGCAGCAGTAAACCCAGTATTAATAGAATTTGGGTTATTGATACTGATACCGGCATCGTTATTACCAACTATTGACCAGGAGCCAGTTTCGTTAGCACCCGCAACATTGGCCAGCAGTGTACCATTACCCGGGCACATGGGGCCCTGGTCGGCACCTGCATTTGCAAAAGTAACGGGCTTCACAGTTACTACAACATCATCGTAAACCAATGAGCCATCCTGGCATTCGGTTGAAAGCCGAAATTTATAAGTACTGTTGCTTTGTATACCTGTAACCGTAGTAATCAGTGAATTCGGCGATACAATAATAGCCGAAGGACCGCTGATCTGCGACCAGGTTGAAACCCCTGTACCCTGGAACAGCCCGCCCTTAGAACCGGCGAGTGTTAACACCTCATTGGCGCATATTACCTGGTCGACATTGGCATTCAGCGTACAGTTCTGGGCTGTTGCCAGGCTGGGCATAAAAATTACCAGGCTAACAAACAATGCAATCAGATGTACTTCCGAAAATGTTCGTTCCCAATTTTTCGATCCGGGAATACACATCAGGATCATATCCCTGAATTTGTTAATTACAAGTCGTACTAGTTCCATAATTTTCTTTTTTTTTCAACATTTCCACTTTCCCTTTTTACAAAGAGCAATAGCAATGTTAATTCGTCAGGCTACAGGTTCATGTCAGTTCTTTCTCCAATCCCATGAAAAGCCTCCCAGCTTTTCATTATATATTTACTTGATTTTGCGGCAATTAACAAACAGCAAAATCCGGTTTCGGAATTTGAAAGGCATACAGGTAATACGAGCAGACGAGTTAAGCTTATTCTTATAGTATTATTTTATTGCTTAAACATTGAAAAGTAATAAGGATACGGAAAGAAAAGTTTACGCGGATGCTTACTCCGAATCGATTTATCAGAAGGCGTTATAAAAATGAAAGTGAATTTCAGGCCCTGCCGGATTGTTAAAATAAAACCACATTTTATATTGAAATATCATCTAAACATCATCAAAATAGAAAAACAGACTCTCAGAAAAAGAAAATATCAATATTAAAATAAGGCGCAAATTTACCCGGCTGACCAAAATCAGGGTACAAAACCTCACTTGCCCATGCCTTACATAAAATGTGAATATCCCGTATTGCAAAAAAATGGGCGCAGTGTTGCGCCCATTTCTGGTAAAGTGGCTGGTATATTTTATTATGAAACCCGGTTAAAAATACCTGGGTGTAAGAATTCGTTTAGCAACATTAAAATCGAAGCTCAGCCTGATTTCGTGCGATCCCTTGTTGTACACTTTAAGTTCGTTGAGCCATATATCGTAAGAGTAGCCAATGCGAAGGTTTTGGGCAATATTTATTTCGGTAATGAAGGATACCGCTTTTTCGGTGCGGTACGAAGCGCCTAACCATAAGGTGTTTGCAAACAGGAAGCTGGCGTTGATATCGAATTGCGGAGGCGCATTTTTTACATATTTTGCCAGGAACGATGGGCGAAAAACCACGTTCTCGCTTAATGGAATTGCAGCACCGGCCATTCCGTAAAAGTGACTCATCAATTTGGTAAACTGCGAATTACCTGTAGTATCGGTGAAAACCAGGGTTTGATTTTGCAGCAGCTGTCGCGATGATAAACCGGCATAAAATTTTTCGGAGTAATAATAAACACCAAAGTTAGCATCAGGAACAACTTTCTTCTGCAGCTGGTCGCGGTAAACCAGGAAAGGATCGTTCTCGTCGTTCGATACCAGGTCGTTCCAAACAAAATCGCAGCTTTTTACACCAGCCTGAATGCCGAAAGAAAGTTTACTCTTTGGAAATATTACCCGGTAAGCAAAGGTTGCCATAGCGCTGGTATTCGAAGTCGGGCCAATTTTATCGTTGGTAATATTCATACCCAGCGCAAGATGCGGGTTATTAAGCGGAGAGTGTAGCGAAGCACTTATCGTTTTTGGCGCGCCGTCGATATTCACCCACTGGTAGCGATAGATGAGGTCGGCAGAAAGCAGGTCGCGGCTGCCGGCATAACCCGGGTTTACTGACAATTTGTTAAACATGTACTGGCTGAACAAGGCGTCCTGTTGTGCAAAAAGGACGCCGGCTGAAATCAGGAGTAGTATGGTGGTAAAGAGTTTTTTCATAGCAGTGTAGTTGTTGACAGTTTAATTTCAGTTCTTACCCGTCAGGCTGTGAGCTCATGGCTCGGCCTGGCTGGCAAATGTTTACTTAATCAGGTTTGTTTTGTTGGAAAAAATTTGCTGGTTACCCGTTATAAAAGCAGGCTTACCTGACTGAAAATGTAATAAAGAAGCTGAAATTATATTTGAATACAGGAAACGTCCGGTAATTTGTCCTGAAATGGCAGAAAATTCATGATTGAATTTCAGGGCACTGAGGCAGATGTTTGGAGTATTGAAAGTCATACAAGTTTGTTTATGAGAGTTTTACGAGTTTTTAATCTGCAACTTCGATTTTTAATTCAAATCGTTGTGCCAATATGTGTTATAAGTTAGAAAATATCATGCCTAAAATTTTATGTGCCTGGTTTTCAGTTTATATATAATATTCTATATGTTTCCAGGAATCAAATTTGTCCCATTTCGGAATTATATGCCAAAATCGAAACGCCATTCTGAAATGAAACCCGGAATAAAGCTCTTCTGCCGGCAGCTTTTTTCAAATTCCCTAGTAGAACCAACCCGTAAACAGCGTAAAATTCTTCTGAGTCCCTGTGCCTCCATCGAAATTATTTAACTTTAAGCCTTTAAATGCAGATGCAAAAATGATATGAGCAAGACCGGCTTCCGGGGAATTTCAACCGGGTCGGACTTATTCCTTAAAACATAAAAATCACCTTATATGAAAAAGATTGTTGTGTTAACCGGTGCCGGCATGAGCGCCGAAAGCGGCATACGTACTTTTCGCGACTCGAATGGTTTGTGGGAGGAACACCGGGTTGAAGATGTAGCCACCTACGATGCCTGGCTGAGAAACCAGCAACTGGTGCTTGATTTTTATAACCAGCGCCGGAAACAGTTGTACGAGGTAACGCCTAATGCAGGTCACCTGGCACTGGTTGAGCTGGAGAAAAAATTTGAGGTTCAGATCATCACCCAGAATGTTGACGATCTCCACGAAAGAGCCGGGTCGGCTCATGTGCTGCACCTGCATGGGGAATTGAAAAAGGCAAGAAGCACGGTCGACGAAACCCTGGTTTATGAACTCCCGGGATGGGAACTTAAAAAAGGTGACCTTTGCGAGAAAGGATCACAACTGCGACCTCATATTGTATGGTTTGGCGAGGCAGTGCCTATGATTGAACCGGCTCTGGAACTGGCAGCGCAGGCTGATATTTTTATTGTGATCGGCACTTCGCTGAATGTTTACCCGGCGGCAGGGCTGGTGTATTATGTTAAAGATCAAACCCCCGTTTATTTAATCGATCCGCATGCCGAAATGTTGCAAGGCGTTAACAACCTGACTGTTTTCCGCGAAACTGCCGGCACAGGAGTTCCTAAACTTGTTAAAATGCTGCTGGACTTTTAACAGGATTTCCGTTTAACAATACAGAACGTTTTTTTCGAACTGACTTAAGCAAAGGAAAATAAAAGAGAAGGTCCGGGTATTTCCCGGACCTTTGCATTTTAGCATCAGAGTGAACCCGAGAAAATAATTAGTTGGCTGGGCTGATATAAATTCTTTTATTGTTGGCAAAAGTAACCACGAACGCATCGCTGAAGCCGGCCTGGATCATAACATCCCTGTACCTGGCAGCTTCCTCGTGGGTATTGAAAACGCCGGTTGTGTATTTGTACATCCCATCCTCCACATACATCTGCACATCCAGCAAATCTTCAAATTCGGGATCAACCAGTGATTTCTGCCTTGTGAGTGCATATATCTGAACCCGGTACTTCACCGAGCTGGAGTTAGGTGCAACTGCTGTGCCCGGCCGTGTAGTTTCCCTGGCTTTTTCAGGAGCAGCTTCCTGCTTTGGTTTGTTCACATCCGCAGCCGGCTTATTTGCAGGGGCAACGTGCTTTGTTTCATTCACTGGCTTTTTATCGGCAGCAGGTGTTTTAACCGCAGGCGCCTGTATTGTCTCCACCGGGGTTGCTGGTGTTTCGGGATCAGCTTTGCCGTATGATTTTACCAGCTTCCTGTCCTGCAGACAATCCATAAAGAAATCCTGATCGAGCAGGTAAGCAGGAATTTCTTCCTGGTCCTTAAATTTATTCATATCGTAAACCGAATTCACATCAGGTTTTGCAAATCCTGTTACTTTAAACTCAGTGCGGCGGTTTGCCTGGTGTTCGCGTGCGGAGCATGGAATGCCATCTGTACAGTGGTTAACAGGCTGTGATTCGCCGTAGCCTTTGGCGGTGATCCGGGTTGCATCAATACCCTGCATTACAATATACCTTACTGCCGACTCGGCACGCTTTTGCGATAAATCAAGGTTGTATTCCCAGCTTCCGCGACTATCAGTATGCGACCCCAGCTCAACCATTACCGGGTTTTCTTTCATCACCTGCACAAGCTTATCAAGTTCCTTTGCAGCATCAGGACGAATAAACCATTTGTTAAAATCGTAATAAATGGTTTCGATCGCGTAATCCATGTGATTGATGTTGATGATCTTGTTCAGCTCGAGCCGGTCAATCTGCAGGTCGCGCGGCAAAGTTGCCACCCTCGAAGTGTCGGTAGTTTCAATTCTAAAATTCATGCAATCCGACAGGTAATTGTTCTCCATTCCTTTGGCTACATAAAGTATCCCCTTGCTTCCAACGGACTTAAATTCTCCTTTTGAGTCGGTTTTCAAAACTTTCGCCTTACCGGTGAGTGTGTTCAGCAAAAACACGGTAGCGCCCTGCACAGGTTTCCCGGTTTGCTTGTCCTTAACCACCCCCGAAATCATAACAGCGAGGGAATCTTCGGGAGGACAGGGAACTCCGTTTTTAGCCAGCTTATCCTGGGCGGCTGATTTAATTTTGCGGCTGTCGATGCGTTTGCAGGCGTAGATGTCGTCGCTGCCCAGCCCGCCAGGACGGTTACTACTGAAAAATCCTTTCTTGCCTTCCGAATCAAGGATCATGGCAAAATCGTCGAATGAAGAGTTAATAGGCTGCCCTACGTTTTCGGCCTCGGACCATTTGCCACCCGAAAGAGTCGACTTAAATATATCGAGACCTCCGAAACCGGCCAATCCATCGGATGCAAAATAAAGATCATGTCCAACAATGGCTGGGAACATCTCGTTACCGAAAGAGTTTACCTTATCGCCGAGGTTAACCGGCTGACTCCATTGGTTGTTTTGCCATACGCAGCTATAAATATCGGTGCCTCCATGCCCGCCCTGCATATCCGAAACAAAATAAATGGTATCCCCGTTAGGGGTAAGTACCGGGTGGCCCACCGAATAATCATCAGAGTTCAGGAAGAAGGGTTCGGTTTTGGACCAGGATCCCTTGTAAGATGACCAGAAAATCTTCAACCGGTCTGTCCGGAAGTTATCCGCATCCTTACCTTCCTTGCCTTTGGCGGCCCGGGTTAAATAAATAAGGCTATCGTGACGGGCAAAAGAAGCCGGTCCATCGTGATAGGTCTGGTTAAACTTGCCGTTAAAAGATTTGGGTTCATTCATTTCCTGGAAAAATTCATCCAGGTATTTAGGTGTTGAGAAATAGAGGTCAAGATAGTTTGAATTGGTCCACTCGTATTTTTTACCTTCCAGGAAATTTTGCCTGCGGTCAGAAACAAAAATAATCCCATCGCCATAAAAAGCGGGGCCAAAATCGGATTGAGCGGAGTTAAGGGAATTAGAATGTTTTATTTCGAATGTAGCCGGTTTTTCTTCGAGGTCAAGTGCCTGGTCGCAAAACCTGGCATAAGCTTTCCCCCTGGGATCGTTTGGATTGAGATAATCAAATTTTTCGAATGCCATCTTTGCTTTCTCATATTCCTGGGCGCTTTGCAACGCTCTTCCATAATAAAACCAGTTGATACTTTCGCTGTTAGGAAGTTTCACAACTTTAGCATACCATGCTTTTGCATTCAGTTGGTCGTTAGTGAGGCGGTAACAATCAGCCAGCCTTGTAATGGCATAATTGCGGTCAGGATCTCCGGGTTTTTGAGCAATTTTCAGGTATTGAGGTATAGCCAGGGAATAACTGTAACTTTTAAAAAGCTTATCGGCCTGGCTAAGCTGGGCCTGGGCCAGCAAACCAGCGAGGATAAAAGCAATGAGTAAAACTAAATATCGCTTGTTCATACTCGGTTCATTAGGGTAGTAAAAAATGAATTAAAAATATCTCGGGGTGTACATCCTGTTTTTCAACAGGTCGAGGTCCAGCCCGAGCCTGATCTCATGCGATCCTGAATTGTAGTGCACCAGTTCCTTAACACTCATATCGTACGAATATCCAAGGCGATATTTCTTCCCGATATTGATTTCAGTTAAGAACACCAGGTCACCGGCAGTGCGATAAGTCATACCCAGCGAAAACAAGTCGTTAAAAAGGAAACTGGCATTCATATCCATTTGCCAGGGTGCATCCTTCACATATTTTACAAGTATGGATGGCCTGAAAATTACCTGGTCGGAAACCGGAACAGCCACGCCTGCCATTCCGTAAAAATGCCTAAGCAACTTCGAGTAAGTCTTTTTGCCATCCTGTTCAACCATACCATATTCATTCTGCAGCAATTGTTTTGAAGAAATTCCGGCAAAAACCCGGTTCGAGTAATAATAAATCCCAAAGTTTGCATCGGGTAAAAGCTTGCTCTTGTACTGGCCCTGGAACGAAAAATCAGGATCCTCAATTTCAATCATATTCCAGTTTACATCATTGTACTTAATACCGGCTGACAATCCAAATGACAACTTACCTGTTGGCAGGCTGATACGGTATGCATACGTTAAGAGCGCACCCTGGTCAACTACCGGGCCAATTTTATCATTGTACACATAGCCACCCAGTGCAATATGATCGTTTCGCAGTGGTGCATGCATACTGAGCGAAAAGGTCTTTGGCGCCCCGTCGATACCTACCCATTGATACCGGTACACTGCATCAGCACTGAAAACTTCCCTGCTTCCTGCATACGCGGGGTTTACAGTAAGCTTGTTATACATAAACTGACTGAAGAGTACATCCTGCTGCGCATAACCTCCCAGGCTAGCCAGCAAAATAATTATGAGGATTAACTTTTTCATTGCTGCATAGGTATTAAATACATATCAGGTGTACGAAAAGCCGCGGCATGTTTTGCTGCCATTTCAATCTGATTTTTCGTTTTACTCATTCCTGACTATTTTTTTCTTCTTTATATTCCGGGTATTTAATTCATCCGGGGTTATAATTTCTGCAGGGTTACCCGCTGCAGGTTTACTTGCCCCTTAAATAAATCCAGCCTTTCAGTACGCCAACATTTTTTACATCCACTATGTAGAAATAGGTACCATCGGGAACGTACTCACCGTTTTCGTTTTTGCCATCCCAGCAACGGGTGGTATTATTGTAACCGGCAAACTCACGGATCTTATCGCCCCAGCGGTTTAATATCACAACGGTGTTATCGGGATATTTTTCGATACCCCTCACTTTCCATACGTCGTTGCTGCCGTCAGCATTCGGAGAGATACCGTTATAGGCATGCAGGTCTTCGAGACCAGGTTTCTTCACGAAGATGTACACCAGGGTATCAGCACACAAAAGCGGTTTGTTGTTGTCGCAAATCCTGTAGCAGAATGAATCTTCTCCTTCGAACCCTGGATATGGCGTATAAGTAAAGGTTGAATCGGAATTAAGTACCACGATGCCATGTGCAGGGCTTCCGCATAAACTCAGTACAAACTGGTCACCCTCAGGTTTTCGGTCATTAGCCAGAACATTTATGGTTACTGCCATGTCGATAAGCGTGGTATCATAATCAGCAACGGCTGCCAGCGGATAATTTTCCTTATCGATAAATACCTGAACAGTATCCGTATTGATACAACCTGTATTGATATCAAGAACTGTAAGTTCAAATTTCGTGTCGGCAAACAAGGCTTGTGTAACCGGATTTTGTACTCCTGAATTCTCGAGTTGGGCCGCAGGAATCCAGCTCCATGCATAAAAACCAGACCCACCCGACACATTGCCGAGTAAAACAGCAGTAGCACCAGGCAAAATGGTTTG
>CALCJE010000326.1 GCA_937965665.1 uncultured Bacteroidales bacterium | reverse complement strand
CATGATTGGATCGAAAAATGAATTGTGGTGTGCATTTAGGGTCAGGAGCAGGTTCTGATCCAACATTTTAAGAGTCTCCAGCATCCGGGATTAAATTTGATTTAAAATACGAAAGCTACACCAGGGTCGATCCTTTGTAATTCATAATTTCTTTCAGTTGGTCAATGGTTACCACTGAGCCCGTAACAAGCGAATTGTTAAAAATGGTGCGTGTAATAATGCCGGCTACATCTTCGGGCTTTGCAAGTTTTCCTTCTTCGTGCAGGCTGATAAATTTATCGCGGTCGGGGAAGAGTGCCAGGTCGGTTTCCCTGATTGATTCCTGCATGCCAGTTTCAATAATACCTGGTGCAAGTGCAACAATGGTAGCCGGATTAGTTTCAGAAGTTTGTTCTAAACCTGCTACTTTGGTCAGCATATCAAGGCCGGCTTTCGAACTGCAATAAACGCTCCAGCCGCTGTATGGGTAAAATGCGGCTCCTGATGAAATGTTAAGGACTACTTTGGGTATTGCATAACGTTCGGTGCGTTTTACAAATACTGAAGTCAAAATCATAGGCGCAAGCAGGTTCAGGTGAAGATGTTTTTCTGCCCTGGCAAAGTCTGTATTTTTCATCGGCCCCACCGGTTCAAGCATTCCGGCATTATTTATCAGCGCAATCCGATCCTGACCGGTAAGTTTTATCTTGTTGAAAACTTCCTTGATAAAGGCTTCAGCTTCAGCTGCCACGCTCAGGTCAGCTTCTGCATAAAACAGGGGAACGTTCAATGAGGAAGCGAGCTCGGTAAGGTCTTCGTTCATGGTTCGCGATACGGCAAAAATAGTGTTACCCGCAGTAATCAGCTTACGCACTATGGCTTCTCCTATACCGCGCGAGGTTCCTGTAATTATGTAATAGTTCATATAAATACCGGTTAAATTTTGTGATGATTTATAGGAAAACAGCATTCCTGTAAACGGCCGTAAATATACAAACAACTGAACATATTAGATGTTTTTCATGTTCATAATCCACAATATTTACACTGGCTCAAAGCCATTATGCCATTCGAAACGCTTAACATTTAAAATAGTTAAAGATCATACTATGAACAACGCAGTTTTTATTTTCGACTATCCTGAAAATGAGCCGGTTAGGTCATATGTTCCAGGTTCACGCGATCGTAAAGATTTGCAGGCTGAACTCGACAGGCTTAGTTCAACGCAACTGGAAATTCCCCTGATTATCGGTGGAAAGGAAGTATATACCAACAATACCGGAACAGTTACCATGCCGCATGACCATGGCCATGTGCTTGCCCGTTACCATAAAGCAGGCGAAACCGAAGTTAAAATGGCTATTGATGCTGCTTTAAAAGCACATCGGGAATGGGAGTCATTTTCCTGGTTCGAAAGAGCATCGGTGACCCTGAAAGTGGCTGAGCTGCTATCGAAAAAATACCGGATGTTAATCAATGCTGCAACCATGCTGGGTCAGGGAAAGAGTGCATTCCAGGCCGAGATAGATGCTGCATGCGAAACCATTGATTTCCTTAGGTTCAACGCTCATTTTATATCCGATATTTATAATGAACAGCCGCACAGCGACCCGGGAATTATCAACAGGCTCGAATACCGGCCGCTCGAAGGCTTCGTTTTCGCGGTTACGCCATTCAATTTCACGGCTATTGCTTCCAATTTAAACATGGCCCCTGTTATTATGGGAAATGCAACGGTTTGGAAACCTGCAACCACATCCATACTTTCCAATTACATACTCATGCAGGTTTTTAAGGAAGCCGGATTGCCCGATGGCGTAATTAATTTTATCCCGGGGCAGGGCTCAGCTGTAGGCGACCAGGTTATAGCCCATAAGTATTTTGCCGGTCTGCATTTTACGGGTAGCAATGGCACGTTTAATAAACTCTGGCAAAATGCATCTGCAAACCTGGCTAATTACAGGTCGTATCCACGCATAGTGGGCGAAACCGGGGGCAAGGATTTTGTGCTGGCTCATCCCAGTGCCGGAGTCGACGAGGTTGCTACCGCACTGGTACGTGGTGCTTTTGAATACCAGGGGCAGAAATGTTCTGCAGCTTCGAGGGCGTACATCCCGGAAAGTTTGTGGCCTACTGTAAAAAGCCGGGTAGGAGAGATGCTGGCAGAAATTACTGTTGGCGATGTAAGAGATTTCAGCAATTTTATGAACGCGGTGATCGACGAAAAATCGTATGACAATATCATGAGCTACATTGGCAAAGCAAGAAATACTAATGATGCTGAAATTGTTTTCGGAGGAACCGGCGACAAGTCCAAAGGATATTTTGTTCAGCCAACCATCATACAGGCTTATGATCCGCATTTTGTAACCATGACCGAGGAAATTTTTGGTCCGGTTTTAACAATTCATGTCTACAAGGACAAAGAATTTGATCAAACCGTGAAACTGGTTGACGAAACATCGCCTTACGGATTAACAGGCTGTATCTTTGCACAGGACCGTGGCGTGCTGATAAAGGCTGCCGATGAATTAAAATATGCAGCCGGGAATTTTTATTTCAACGACAAACCAACGGGCGCAGTTGTTGGTCAGCAGCCATTTGGCGGATCGCGGCAAAGCGGCACAAACGATAAAGCCGGAAGCCATCTGAACCTGCTCAGGTGGATCAGCCCGCGTACCATCAAGGAAACGCTTATTCCACCTACTGATTATCGATATCCTTTCATGAAGGCCGATAATTGTCATTAATAAACTATAAATTTGCCGGCCCGACCGGCATCTTTCTTTTAAAGATTCGAATAACTACATTTTCATGGAAAAACATCGTAACGGTAAAATCCTGGCCTTGCTTTTTACCGGTGTACTTATGGGCGCTCTCGATATCTCAATTGTAGGGCCTGCCATTCCGGCTATTGAACAAACCATTCATGTTGATCACAAACTTTTAAGTTGGATATTCAGCATATATGTTCTTTTTAATCTGGTAGGGGTTTCATTCCTGGCAAAACTTTCCGACTTATACGGGCGGCGGAATATCTATATGCTTTCTGTTGCCATATTTGCATTTGGATCTGCCATTGTTGCCCTTTCGGATAGTATCTCGCTGCTGCTGTTGGGCAGGGCAGTGCAGGGATTCGGGGCCAGCGGTATTTTCCCGGTAGCTTCGGCAGTAATAGGCGATATATACCCGCCCGAGAAACGTGGCCGCACCCTGGGAATGATAGGGGCGGTGTTTGGTATTGCTTTTATCATTGGGCCGGTTATAGCAGGTCTACTTATGCTTTGGTTTAAATGGAATGTATTATTCCTGGTGAACCTTCCTATAGCTGCTGTGGTGATCTTTTTCTCGTGGCACCTTCTACCGTCGAAAAAAAGTACTGCCAAACCCCATTTCGATTGGGCCGGTATGTCGCTGATTGCGCTGCTACTGGCTTCTTTTGCATTTGGGATCAACAATATAGAAGCTTCCGAAGGAATCCGGAGCTTGATGTCATTTTCTGTATTCCCTTTCCTGCTGACTACCCTGGTTACACTTCCTGTTTTTATTTATTTCGAAAAACACTCGCCATCGCCTGTGGTAAAAATTGAACTTTTTGATATCAGGCAAATCC
>CALCJE010000325.1 GCA_937965665.1 uncultured Bacteroidales bacterium | reverse complement strand
TGGGACGCAAAAACCAGCGGCGTGCCCTGGGCTGCATACGTTGCGGGGCTTGTTTAAATGTATGTCCCGTTTACAAAAGCATTGGCGGGCATGCTTACGGAACCACCTATAGCGGCCCGATTGGATCGGTTATCACGCCATGGCTGCGCGGAATGAAAGATTATAAACACCTGAGTTTTGCCTCATCGCTGTGTGGTGCCTGTACTGAGGTGTGCCCGGTAAAAATTAACCTCCACGAGTTGCTTTTATACAACCGCAACGATTCGGTGAAGGAAGGCCTGGCCAGCCGTTTTGATAAAACGCTGATGTATGCTTACAAAACCAGCATGGGCAAACGCAAGTACATTGATATGATGAGTGGCAAAACCAAAAATAAAGTGCTGAAAAAGTTCTTCGCCGCTTCGTGGGGGCCACACCGCGAACTGCCTGAAATTGCTCCCAAAAGTTTTAGGGAGCTATGGGATGAGCGCAGGGAAGGGAAGAAATAGCCTTTGGTTTTTGATATTTTTTCTTTATCTGATTATTGCACCAGTGACTTTTTAATTCTTTCAACAGTCAGTTTTCCATGTATACGCAATGCAAATAACAGATAAATCAATATGATTGTGCCTATAGATATTAACGAAATATCATCAATGGTTTTCGATATTGACCTGCCAAGCATTTCCCCGAAATTTCCTCCAATAAATACAAACCCAACAATTGCCATCATTTTTTCGAACAGCCTCAAATTTTTAAAATTCAGCAGAATAATAAATACAAGCATCTGAGTATATATAAACGCATTTTCGCTGGTAAATGCAAGCAATGGAATACATGCAACCAGCAGCGAAAACTCAATTAAAAAATTATATTTCTGTTGCAAATCACTGCTGTTTTTGGTTTGTATAAGTGTAAACCAGATGAAAAGTATCCCAATACCAGCCAGCATCAACAGCTGGTAAATTTTAGCAACCGTAATACCTCCTACCAGGTATCGTACCGGTGTATATCGGGCAAATACCGAAAATATGGTATGGTTTGCATTGTCAAGCAAGCCTTGTTTATGCGACAATTCAACCTGTAATTCATTTATCCACAACTGGTATTGCCCAAGAGTTGTTGAAACGGAACCATAAAAAACGAATGGCAGTAGAAAAAGAGCAGTCACTAAACCTGAAAATATGGCTATTTCGTGGTATTTCCTTTTTAAAAGCAGGAAAGGAATGAAGATGAGGGTAAAGGGTTTGATAAAAATACTGATAGCCAGAAGCAGGCCAAAAAGGAATATTTTCTTTTGTTGGTAAAAGTAAACTGACCAAATGTAAATAAAAAGCAAAAGGTAATTAACCTGGCCCAGGTGTAACTCTCTCATAAAGTGAATGGCAAGCGTCAACGAAGCCATCAGTATGATCATATTTACTGATTTATATTCATGGTTTTCGATCAGCGAGGAATTGATCATTTTAATACAAAGCATAAATCCGACAGCAACCAGGAATGTGAGGAGCAACCAGTAAATGATTTTTGCCATGCCAAACGGGAATACCAGAAATGGAATAAAAAGGACTGCTGAAGTAGGTGAATATTTAAAAATGTAATGCCCGTCGTCAACAATGCGATACAGGTTTTCGCCATTCAATATGCGATCGGCTGCCTTATAATATACTTCGAAATCGGACATCCAGAACCGATGGTTTATAATTTCGGCAAACATAAAAAGCGAACAAACACTTACCAGTACTAATAAAGCCCAGGGAATTTCATTAATTTTTAAAAAAGTAGATCGTATTTTCATTTTATAATAAGTTTACTTAATATGATTAGCGAATAAAATAATTCACTAATCAGATGAAGGTTTACACAGATAAGTTAAAGCAGCCAGAGGTTATTCTTACCGTATTTTAACCGGTTGAATTACTTTGTAAAATTAGAATATTTTGATTTCTTATTTTTAAAGGGCAATTTTATTTATTCTTTTTTCTTTCGGGACCGCGTGAATTACGATTATACCTTCCTTTCCCCCCAAATCTCCTTTTATCGCCACCCCGTTTTATTTTCGGATCGTAAACCGGCGTTTCGCCATACGCTACCGGAACCTGAGATTTTTCAATTTCCCGTTCCAGCAAAGTTTCGATAGCACCAAACCGTTGCTGGTCGCGCTCGTTGATAAAAGTTACAGCGGTACCTTCGGCCGAAGCACGGGCAGTACGACCAATTCGATGGATATAATCCTCGGCATCGTGAGGCACATCGTAATTAATCACCATGTCGATATCCTCGATATCGATACCTCGCGAAACAATATCTGTTGCCACCAGCACGGGGATATCGCCGCTTTTAAAACGGATAATTACATTTTCGCGGGCTGCCTGCTCCAATGTGGAGTGGATTTCTTCGGCTTTAATTCCGGCTTTTTTCAGTTCGTGATACAACTGCCTGGTTTTTTCCTTGGTTGAGCAGAATATCAATACCCTTTTCATGGCCGTTTCCTGAAGCAGCATTTTAATGAGCGGTATCTTTTGCGTATCGTATACCACGTATGCTTTCTGATCAATTTTTTCGGCAGGTTTCGAAATGGCAATATTAATTTCGAAAGGGTTGTGCAGGATTTGTCGGGCCAACTGCCTGATTTTGGCAGGCATGGTTGCCGAAAACATCAGGTTCTGCCTTTGCTCGGGAAGGTACGAAATGATTTTAAGTATATCCTCGTTAAATCCCATATCCAGCATCCGGTCGGCCTCATCGAGGATAAGGAATTTCAATTCCGGGAATTTGATATAACCCATGTTGATGTGGGCCATCAGGCGGCCGGGAGTGCACACAATCAGGTCGGCGCCTTCGGTGAGTGCCTGTTTTTCGCGCGAAAATACGGTTCCATCGGTTCCACCATAAATGGCTATGGAGCTTACATTTGTGTAATACGAAAAACCTTCCATTTGCTGATCAATCTGCAGGGCAAGCTCACGTGTTGGTACTATTACCATGGCTTTCACCTTGTTGTCGTGAGGCATGGCCATCAGTTTTTCGATAACCGGCAATAAAAAAGCGGCAGTTTTACCGGTTCCGGTTTGGGCGGAGGCAATTAAATCGCGGCCTTCGAGAATGACTGGTATAGCCGATTCCTGCACCGGTGTAGCATTTTCGTATCCTATTGCTTCTATTCCCTGCATAAGTTTAGGGCTGAAGCAGAATGATGAGAAGTTCAAATTTTGTAAATTAAATGGTTAATGCTGATTGAGTAAATGGGAGAGTGGGTATAGCGAGGAAAGACGAGAAACTGTAGCCTTTTTTTGGCTACGTAACCATCACACGGTCAAATCCAATTTCCGGATCTTCAATCTCGTCAATCCTCTCGCGTCCGGATTTTGCCAGCCAGCGTTTAAATGGTTCGGCTTTTGGCGATGGAATAGATTGAATAAGCCGGAAGAGTTGCTCGGTATCGGCAACATCTGTAATACGCATTTTACCATCTTCGGCTGCCATTTTCAACTGTCCGATTTTTTCTGACAGTTCACTGCCTTCTTTTTTTAACTTGGCTTTTAAATCGCTCCAATACTTTCGGGGACGATCTGTCCCTGTTAATACTTCAACAACATCAATGATAGAAAAATACCATTTTTCTTTATCATCATCCCAAATGGAACGGATTTTTTTCGATTCGAAAAGCTTGATGGCTGTATCTTTATTCATGATTCTAAAATGGCTTTAAATGCTTAAATATAAGCTTTTAAAACGAGGAATTGGGCAACATATACGATGAAAATACAACTGAAATGAACGATTTTAAACTTTCAAACTGATACAGACAATTCAGGGCTCGCTGTTTACCCGGCACGAAATTAATCAAAATTGCCGGATAATCCGTAAAACCTGTCCTGCATACCCTCCGCCAAACAAATTTACATGCACCAGCAGCGGGTACAGGTTTAAAATATCGGTTCGTTTCTGCCAGCCTTTTTCCATGGGCCAAGCCTGGTTGTATGCTTCATAAAATGAGTTATTGAATCCGCCAAAGAGCAGGCTCATGGCAATATCAGCCTCGCGATGGCCATAATAAACGGCAGGATCAACCAGGCAGGGTGAGCCTTCGGGGGTAACCATAAAATTTCCACTCCACAAATCGCCATGAATCAACGAAGGTTTTTCGGAAGGTATAATATTGTGCAGCGACCGGAAAAGTGAATCAAAATAACGTGTATCGCTAAAGTTAAAGGCACCTTTGTTGCGGGCAAGCTCCAGCTGTGGTTCTAATCGTTGCAGTATAAAAAAACTGGTAAAATCCGGATGAGGATTGTTTTTCTGAACCAGTGACCCGATATAATTATCGTGATCGAGCCCGAAATATGTATTGGTATTCCGGTGTAAATCAGCCAGTTTTGTTCCGAATTCATTCCAGAAATTACCGCCGGCATTCCCGTTTTCAATATATTGCAGAAGCAGAAAGGCATATTTACCGGCTTGGCTATGCTGTATTACCCGGGGAACTGTTATGGTTTGGGTGTCGGATAATATCTTTAGTCCCGCGGCTTCTTTTTCGAACATGGCAGGAAATGAAGTGGCAGAATTATATTTAAGAAAATAATTTCCCACGCTGGTTTTCAGCATGCAGGCTTCGTTTATACACCCTCCGCCAACAGACCTGACTTCGTTAATACTAACATTTGTTCCTCTTTGTGCAGACAGAAGTGATCCAACTGCAGCATTCAGTTCATCCGGAAGCATTTTCATTACGATGTTTGACCTGTGAAGATAAAAAAATCATTTTGCATTTAACCGCAAAATGATTTTTGTGAAAGGAGTAAAAATACGTTATTAGTTTTTGGCTGATTCGGCCTGAGGTTTACGGCTGATTACCTGGTCGAAAACAGATACGAGCAATATTGCAATCGACACAGGAATAAAATAGGCATATTTACCCAGTGAACCAAATTTGCTGAACATCTGCCCGATCCAAAGAAGTGCATCCGACAGCAGGTTTCCAGCCATTTGCACGGCCGAAGTTCCTGCCATTTTAATATCGAAGTCGAATACCGTCCAGGCAGGGAAAATAAGCATTAACACTGCAATACCGGCAGCAATAGCCAGTATGCCATACTGGTAGGTGATCATCCATTTGTTTACTGGCTCCGGTTGCAGGAGCAGGCGATCCATGATACGCGCGCTGAATCCTTCCGAGGGCTTGTCGAGCTTTACATGGCTCACAATGCGGCGGATGGCTTCATCGTGGTTGTCGTTATATTTTGTCATGGTTCAGGTGGTATTTCAGGATTCAAAGGTACAAATTTTAAACAACTGCTTCCATTTTCATTTTCGATTGCAATTCCTCGTACAATTTTTTTCGGATCCGGAACAGTTTTACTTTTACGTTCGACACGCTCAGCCCGGTAATCTGGCTGATATCGTCGATGGTATTTTCTTTCAGGTAAAAGAGCGTTACAATGGCACTTTCGTCGGCTGGCAGGTTGTTGATGGCTTCGTTTACCAGTTTCGATTGAAGTTCGGTGTCGAGTGAATCGAGGTTTTCAAAAATTTCGTCCTCTGTAGTTTCGCCCACCACCCGTTCGTCGATCTGTGTAAAATCCTGCTTTTTACGACGGGTATGCGAAATAGCTGCATTGTAAACAATACGGTACAGCCAGGTACTGAATTTCGAATCTCCTTTAAAAGAACGTAATGATTGGTAAGCTTTCACAAAGGCATCCTGGGCAATTTCTTCGGCATCTTCGCGGTTGCGTACTATTTTATTGGCAATAGTGAAGGCCATGTCACTATGTTTTTCGACCAGAACGGCGAATGCGGCAGTATTGCCTGCCAGCACTCTTTGCACGTGAAAAATGTCGTCCTGTTCTTTCATGTGGTAGTATGACGCAATCTTTATATTAAGGTTACAGAAAAAATCGAGTTTATCGTGATTCCGGTTTCCTGCTGCTATTACAGTAAACAAAAATTCCGGGTTCCTGGTTCAGAAATTTCATAGTGAAGTAAGATAGATGTAAAATTATAACAAATTTTTATTTTTTTGTAACCTGATCGAAAAACTGACGTCATACCAGGCAGGAAACAGATTATAAAACATTTAAAACACATTTATCATGAACGAAGGGATATGGATTCCGATAGCATTTTTTGCAATGATACTGGGCATAGTATACATGTCGTACCGCAAAAAAGAACGCATGGCACTTATTCAGAGCGGCCGCGATGCATCAATACTTAAAGAAGACGGCCGTTGCTACTCTTCGCTGAAATGGGGATTATTACTCTTCGGTGTAGGACTTGGACTACTGATTGCTGAGTTTATGGCAAAATACCAGGTAATGTCGCCCGAAGCAGCATATTTCTCCATGGCTTCAATTTTTGGAGGAATGGCATTGATAATCGATTTCTTCCTCGAAAAACACAGGAAGCAAACCGAAGCCGAACCTGAGAAAAAAGACTGATTATACCTGTAAGAGGTTAATTTACATGCCCTCCGCGATTCATTTCCGGAGGGTTTTTTAATTTGTTTTTTTACCGCGGAGGCACAGAGGCGCAGAGAAATTAATTGTTAAAAAAACAGTGTTTATCCGAATTTTCTTTGTTATCCGCATTCCATTCACGCTAAAGCTGAGTTGAAAAAATTTTCACATATGTGGGCCCTTTGTGCGCTAGAATACTTTCGTAAAGAATTATTTCTTCGACATGCTCCTCTTGGATTTCAATGGTGTTGTATTTACTGATGAGCTGCTGAAAGAGGAGTTTATCTTTAATTTCTCTGATTCGGCCTATGGTGAGGTGAGGTACAAAATTCTGCCGGTCCCTGCTGAAGTCAATTGCTTCAAGTCCGACAAAAATATTCTCAGCCAGGTTTTGAAGTACTTCGTTTTTGTTTATGCCAAACCAAATTACCTTTGGATCGTAGCGGCTGCCAAAGATGCCCGTATTTGCTATTTCGAGCGTGAATGGCTTTGATTTTGATGCCGCTGTCTGCAGTGCCTGGCTGATGGCCGGGATTCTATTTTCAGCGGTTTCGCCCAGAAATTTGAGAGTAAGATGCATATTTTCGGGCTCTACCCATTTAATTCGTTCGTGGCTCAGGGAAGCTGATATAGCATTAAACAGGCTTATGTACCTTGCTGAGGGATGAATTTTAATGGCTACAAACAGTCGTTTCATAAAAATTATCGATATTTTGTGTAAAATTAGGAAAGTTTGTTAATTTTGCGCCTCTGTTTCGGGGCGTTAGCTCAGTTGGCTAGAGCGTTAGACTGGCAGTCTAAAGGTCAGGGGTTCGACTCCCCTACGCTCCACGTGAAAATAAAGCAGTTATGTATTTTACATAGCTGCTTTTTTTGTACTTTTACAGTTGAAATAGCCTAAGTGGGGATCAAAAAACGAATACGGAAACTGTCGTAGTGATGTTTGATTGCATCCGGGAAATAAGGGCTCGCTTTGAATATATTTATTGAACACGATCAAAAAGTCAAGTATATAGCCTGCAATTGTTAAATAGTTTGATTAACAGTTGGTTATTTATGGATACAACCAACGCATAATCTTTTGGAAACAATAAATACATGTTTTAAACGTTATACACCAATTAGATTGTATATTTAATAGTACTAGAATCACTCATTTATGAAACCCGGACTCTTAGTAGCAGCACTTCTTCTGTTTTTAGCTGCCTGTAACAAAGATAAAATAGACGAACTTCCTACTGACATTTCAAAATTGCAGCCAATCAAAAACCTGGTGGACACCTTAGATCAGGTATTAGCCGAAAACGGGAATTTAATTGTTAAAAATCCGGTTCTGTTCTCCGATACAATTCAGAAAAATATTATTCTTACAAAGGCCTCCCGGGTTTTTGTTACTTTTATTGATGAAGAAACATCCAAGAAAAACACCCTTGGGTGGTATGCATACCCATATGCCAAGCCACCTGCAAGTACCAGCGATGTAGATGCTAAAATTCTTTTTCCGAATATCTCGAAAGTTGGTGAGGGGGGATTATTAGAAAGTGGTTTTACAGTGCAGTTAGGCACAGAAACATTTCCGGCTGGTACAGTAATCGGATTTTTCATTGTTGCCGATGGGTGGGATAATGGAAAAATTAATTTAGATCGCCCTATCTATTACACCAACTATAATCTGAATCCAAATGGCGACCAGCTTCATGTGCTGTTCAAAAATGCATACTCAAATTATATCGTGGTTGGTTTTGAAGATAACTTGTCGCCGGGACGTGATTTTAACGATTTGCTATTTGCCGTTTCCGATAACAACGAAGGATTAGAGTCTACCTCTATCGATCTTTCTAATATGTTTATCAGGTAAATAGAAACATTTAGATTAGGCCTACGATAAAGACATCATAATACGAGGCGGTTCCAATTGCGGAACCGCCTCGTATTTTTATAGATACACATTGGGGATCCAAGAAATTACTGAACATGCTTTTCTGCTTCCTGAAACCAGATTTGGTAAAATGGTTTTGCTATAAAAGCCATGTATACTAATCGGTGATTTTGCCCCCGGCAATAATCCAGTCACTTATTTTTGCCTGATCAGCCGCCTGCCCGAAGTGCTTTGCATTTACCCCGAATATGTCAAAATCATTAAGCACAGGCAAGCACCAATGGTTATTTGGGGTTACTGAAGCGCTTTAATGGTTTTCATAAATTCTTTCAGATCGAGCTTCATGCGGTTGGTAACTAAAAGATCGGAGTATATCGGATCGCCATAGAACCTGATTATGGTTTCTTTTGAATTTATGATTTTCGTGATAAGGTCCTGCATTTCGGCATTGTACGGCATCAGCACATATTCCGAAACATATTGCGTTGTGGCGATGGTATAAAATCTAAGACTGTCGTACTCAAATGTTTCGTCATCGCAAACCAGCTTAATCCGGTTGGCATAAATCCAATCGGGACCGGAGTAGTTAAATTTCACAAACGGAATAACTTTCTTATCCTTAATAAATCCCGAAAAACAAATGTACGAATGACCGGTATAATTAGCTGAAGGGTTGCGGTCGGCATCGAAACGTATCATTCTTTCAACTTTATCCCACTCGTTATAATAAAGGGTTAACCCGTCGAGGATGGAGTCAGCGGTTGATGCTGGGAAGTCCGAAACCAGATTCTTAAGATATCCGTTCCAGTCGCTTGTTTTAATTGATGTGCCATTGTTTAACACCATCAGTTCTTTGTTTATTTTGTATAAATCAGCATCAATCAATAATTTCGAGTCCGGGAAAAGTGGTGCTTTGTTCTGTGCGGATCCTGCGCATGCAATGCCCAGGACAAAGAAAACTACAGCAATTTGTTTCATGTTAATAGGATAGTTTTGCATAATTTTATGGGAATCACTACATCGGTTACCACCCGGAAAGCATCAATTATCGTGCAATTTATCGATTAATCAGAAATATTCCCGAGGTTTTAAAAGCAATTCTTTTTGTTCAGGGAGTAATGCGGATTTCAATAAGCAGGTTACAATTTGAAAGATCGAAAATCAGAATTATTTTAAAGGATAAGCAATTATCGGTTAATTAATTATAGCTTTATAAATTAAAACCGTGGTAAATGTCACCCTTATTACTTACATCAACCGTACTGATTACCCTGGCACTTATATTTTATTCGCTCGGTGTGTGGGCTGAGCGCATGGCCCGTTACCTTAAAACCTGGCATGTGGCTGCTTTCTGGACCGGTTTCACCTTCGATGTTTCGGGTACCTATGCCATGACCTTCCTGGCCACAAAACCATTTAACCTGCTGGCGATACATACACTTACCGGGCAGATCGCATTATGGCTGATGCTGGCACATGCCATCTGGGCTACTTACGTGGTTCGCAAAGGAACTGAACATACCCGTGAAGGATTTCACCGGTACAGCATGTTTGTATGGCTTATCTGGCTGATACCATATTTCGGAGGTATGTTTATGGGCATGTTGAAATAAAAACCAGGCAAAAAAAACAGGTACTCCCCGGTTAGTATACCTGAGAAGTACCTGTAAGTATTTGAGTGTATTTTAACTAATGCTGTTTTTAATTGCAGCTGAAATGTTAGAAGCAATCGCCCCAGTTTACATTTCGCATGTCGCCCGAATCTTCGTATTCCATGTGCATGCCAAATGCTGCCGACAGCGTGCATGGTGTGTGGGAATCGCCGGCCAGCCTGGCATAATCGCGCAGGGGCTGACGATAATCGGGGTGTACGCAATTGTTTATGATGGCTTCCATTTTCGCTTTTGGCGATTTTGAACGCAGGTCGGCAATTCCCTGTTCGGTAATCACAACCTGAACCGAATGCTCGCTATGGTCGGTATGCGAAACCATAGGTACAAAGGCGCTTATTTTGCCTCCTTTGGCCACTGACGGACAGGTAAAAACAGAAATATAAGCGTTGCGCGTAAAATCACCTGAGCCGCCTATACCATTCATCATTTTACGACCCATCACGTTGGTGCTGTTCACATTTCCGAACAAATCAACTTCGAGTGCGGTATTTAATGAAATTATACCAATACGGCGTGCAATTTCGGGGCTGTTCGAAATTTCCTGTGGCCTAAGCACCATTTTGTTGTGGAAAAAGTTGAGATTGTCATAAACCCGTTTCAGCATTTCGGGCGAAACCGTAAGCGAACATCCGCTGGCAAATTTAACCCGGTCTTGTTCCATCAGGGTAATTACACTATCCTGAATTACTTCGGTATACATTTCGAAATCGGGGATTGCCTTATGAGCACCTATGGCTGCCAGTACCGCATTGGCGATGTTGCCCACACCCGATTGCAAAGGCAGGAATGAAGAAGGAATACGCCCGCTTTTCAATTCGCCCGAAAGAAATTCGGCTACATTCCGGCCTATGGTTTCGGTAACTTCGTCAGTCTTTGAAAAACCACCCACTTCATCAGCCTGGTTGGTTAGAACCACACCTACAATTTTAGCTGGATCAACTTTTATAATTTCAACACCCGGGCGATCGGAACAACTGTAAATGGGTATTTCGCGCCTGTGGGGAGGATCGGCCGGCAGGTAAATATCGTGAATACCGCGTAATGCTTTCGGATGGTATGAGTTTAACTCAATAAGAATGCGATCGGCGGTTTTGCATATGGTTGGTGAAATTCCAACACCTGTGGTAAGTACAATTTCGCCTTGTTCGGTTACATCGCAGGCTTCAATTATACCCCAGTTTATTTTACCCAGGAAACCATAGCGGATATTCTGACCAACCATCGAAAGGTGCGTATCAAAATAATCAGCTTTACCTGCATTTATAAGGTTGCGTAGGTCGTTGTTCGATTGGTAAGGAGTACGGAATTTTACTGCTTCGGCACGTGCCAGTGATCCATCAAGCGAATCACCGGTAGATGCCCCGGTTATAACCCCGATTTTAAAAGGTCTGCCTTCGGCATGCTCCTGTTTGGCTTTTTCGCCTATAGCAACCGGAATAGCTTTTACTGCACCGGCTGGTGTAAATCCGCTGAAACCAACTACTTCGTCGTGGTTGATATAACTGGCCGCTTCTTCTGCCGAAATAAATCTTAATGCCATAATTTGTTGAAATTTAGTTTTATACAGTTATTTTTCGTTATTTCTTATTTTTGTTTTTTGCCGTGTTGTAAAGGTTTCATACAAATGCTGATCTTTGCAGCACCTTTTAAAAACGGGTGCAAAAGTACAAATTATTAACACGCGCAGTTTGCAACTTTTCTTTATTTTTATATGCAAATAACTGCATATCAATCTCTTGACATATGGATAACTGGTCTGATTTCAATAACATAACGTTTAATGCACTTCAAGTGCGCGAACAGGAAGATGGAAAATTTTCTTCCGCAATTATTCAGCGAAAAGTAAGCGAACTTCCCGAGGGTGATTTGCTGATTAAAGTGGCATGGTCAGGATTAAATTATAAAGATGCACTTTCGGCATCGGGGCACAAAGGCATTACCAGGCGTTTTCCACACACTCCCGGTATTGATGCAGCCGGAACCGTGGTTTATTCGGCTAACCCTGCATTTGTTCAGGGTGAAGAAGTGTTGGTTACCGGCTACGATCTTGGAATGAATACCAGCGGGGGCTTTGCCCAATACATCAGGGTTCCCTCGGCATGGGTGGTTAAATTACCATCCGGACTTGGTCTGAAAGAAAGTATGATTATCGGTACCTCCGGTTTTACTGCTGCAAGCGCCATTTTTGAGTTTTTCCAACATGGCATTACACCCCAATCGGGTAAAGTGCTTGTGAGCGGGGCCTCAGGGGCTGTGGGTTCCATGGCTGTTGCCATGCTGGCCCGCAACGGTTTTAAGGTTGTGGCTT
>CALCJE010000324.1 GCA_937965665.1 uncultured Bacteroidales bacterium | reverse complement strand
GTGACTGGAGTTCAGACGTGTGCTCTTCCGATCTATTCCATACTCACGGGTACCAGCATTGATACGGGTAATCCATAGTGCGCGGAAATTGCGTTTTTTGGTTTTTCTGTCGCGGTATGCATACACGCCACCTTTTTCGTATGCATTTTTAGCTACCGTCCAGACATTTTTGCGCCTGCCGAATTGGCCTTTAACCGCTTTTAGGATTTTTTTCCTGCGGGCCCTTGAGGCGACTGCATTGACTGATCTTGGCATTTTTTTTGATTTTTTTTACTTCAGCGACCTACTGATTAGCAGATTCTTACGGGGCTGAAAGTAAGGTTAAACATTAATTTGTTAGCACTGGAGCATTTCCTTTACCGCTTTCACATCTGCTTTGTCAACAAGTGTAGTGTAACCCAGGTTACGTTTACGTTT
Source organism: uncultured Bacteroidales bacterium (assembly GCA_937965665.1). Lineage (GTDB taxonomy): Bacteria > Bacteroidota > Bacteroidia > Bacteroidales > UBA4417 > UBA4417. The sequence continues at coordinate 11,863 of CALCJE010000324.1, read as the reverse complement.
TGTCGATTTTTTTGTCAGGATGTGACTGTGGTATGCATGCTTCCTTTTCAGTTTGCCGGTGCCTGTGAGGGTGAACCTCTTTTTAGCAGCGGACTTACTTTTCATTTTAGGCATGATACTTGATTTATTTATGGTGATTATTAGGTATTTAGGCTGTTAGGCTATTAGGCTGTTAGGCTGTTAGACTGGATTACACAGCGGCTTTTTTGGGAGCGATTATCATAATCATTCGTTTTCCTTCGAGCAAGGGTAGTTTTTCAACTTTCCCGTATTCCATCAGCTCCTGGGCAAACTTGAGGAGAATAATCTCACCCTGATCTTTATAAACAATTGACCTTCCACGGAAGAAAACTTCCACTTTAACCTTAGCACCTTCCTGCAGGAAACTTTTTGCATGTTTCAGTTTGAAATTGAAATCATGCTCATCGGTCTGGGGACCCATGCGGATTTCCTTCACTACAACCTTGGCTGTTTTCGCCTTTATTTCCTTCTGCTTTTTCTTCAGTTCATACAGGAACTTTTTATAATCCACAACCCTGCAAACAGGGGGATTAGCAGTTGGAGAGATTTCAACAAGATCAAGTTCCAGATTTTCGGCCATGGCCAGCGCTTCCTTAAAATTGTAGATGCCTGGTTCAATGTTTTCGCCAACCACCCTTACCACGGGCGATTTAATCTTTTCGTTAATCTTATGCAGCTCTTCTTTGTCGCGGCGTGGAAACCTGCGATCCTGATGAGCGCCACCGCTGCTGTAGTTTGTTGTTGCTATGGTTGTAACTCCTTCCTGTTGGTTAATAAATATGTTTAAGGCTCTGTATTCTTTTATTCCAGTTGTTTCTTTGTTTCTTCAGCTATCAGCGTTACAAAATCGCTTAAACTGAATGTGCCAAGATCGCCCTGGCCGTGTTTACGAACCGAAACCAGGTTATCGGCTTCTTCTTTTTCGCCGACAATCAACATATACGGGACTTTCATCAATTCAGCATCCCTGATTTTCTTGCCGGTTTTCTCATTGCGTTCGTCAACGAGGGCGCGAATTTCGGAATTATCAAGCACTTGTGCAACTTTTTTTGCATAATCAACGTATTTCTCGCTGATCGGGAGTATGGCAACCTGGTTGGGTGTGAGCCAAAGCGGGAAATTTCCGGCAGTATGCTCGAGTAAAACTGCAACAAAGCGTTCCATCGATCCGAAAGGCGCACGATGAATCATTACCGGGCGGTATTTCTGGTTGTCGCTGCCTGTGTATTCCAGTTCGAAACGCTCAGGCAGGTTGTAATCAACCTGTATGGTACCCAGCTGCCATTTGCGGCCCAGGGCATCCTTTACCATGAAATCGAGTTTCGGGCCATAAAATGCGGCTTCACCCAGTTCAACCGTAGTCTTCAATCCCTTTTCGGCAGCAGCCTCAATAATGGCGCTTTCGGCTTTCTGCCAGTTTTCGTCGGATCCAATATACTTTTCCTTGTTATCCGGATCACGAAGCGAAATCTGAGCTGTATAATCTTTGAAATCGAGAATGCGGAAAATATGAAGCACGATATCGATAACAGCCATAAATTCTTCTTTCAGCTGATCGGGCCGGCAGAAAAGGTGGGCATCGTCCTGTGTAAATCCGCGAACCCTGGTAAGACCATGCAACTCGCCACTCTGTTCGTAGCGGTATACGGTACCAAATTCAGCAAAGCGGATGGGCAAATCTTTATAGGAACGTGGTTTGGCATTATATATCTCGCAATGGTGCGGGCAGTTCATTGGTTTAAGCAGGAACTGTTCGCCTTCGATGGGGGTATTGATGGGCTGAAACGAGTCTTTTCCGTATTTCTGGAAGTGACCGCTGGTTTTATACAATTCAACATTACCGATATGTGGAGTAATAACCGGCAAATATCCGGCTTTGCGCTGTAAAGCCTTCAGGAAATTCTCGAGCCTTTCGCGCAACTGCGCCCCTTTGGGAAGCCAGAGTGGCAACCCCTGCCCTACTTTCTGCGAAAAGGTAAATAGTTCAAGTTCCTTGCCCAGTTTACGGTGATCACGTTTTTTCGCTTCTTCGAGCAACACCAGGAATTCTTCCAGTTCTTTTTGCTTGGGGAAAGTAATGCCATAAATGCGGGTAAGCATCTTACGTTTCTCGTCACCACGCCAGTAAGCACCTGCAATATTCAAAAGCTTAACGGCTTTGATGGGTGAAGTATCCGGCAAGTGTGGTCCACGGCAGAGGTCAGTAAATTTACCGGTTTCGTAAAAGGTAATTTCACCATCCTGCAGGTCATTGATCAGTTCGAGCTTGTACTCGTCATTTTTAGCTGAAAAATAAGCTAATGCATCATTTTTTGAAACCGAACGACGCAGGTATTGCTGTTTTTCGCGGGCGAGTTCCAGCATTTTGGCTTCAATACGTGGCAGATCCTCAGGGGTAACCTGGTAAGCGCCAAAATCCATATCGTAGTAAAAACCATTGTCAACATCCGGACCAATACCGAATTTAACGCCAGGGAATAGCAGTTCAATAGCTTCGGCCATCAGGTGAGCCGACGAATGCCACATAGCCGATTTACCTTCGGGATCATTCCAGGTAAGCAGCTGTAAACGGGCATCCTGAGAAATCGGGCGGGTAGCATCCCACACCTGTCCATCTACTTTGGCAGCCAGTACGTTACGGGCCAGGCCTTCGCTGATGCTTTGCGCTACCTGCATGGCAGTAGTTCCGGCAGGATATTGCCGCACGGAATTATCTGGTAATGTAATGTTTATCATAAAACGAGGTACTATTCAGAATAAGTTTGCAAAAGTAGTGAATTTATGCTTAAGATTTACCAAATACAGAACATGATTTTACAGTTAAAAATTATGCTGCAAACAATGCCGGCATTGATATTGAGATTCAAATTCCGGATGAAGGAATCTCCTCTGATTTTGCTATTACTGATTCGAACAATGCCATATACTTCAGGCTATCATTTTAAAGACATTTCAAAAAGCATCATCAGAAATTATTAAATTTACACCCAATTTAAAAACTAACATCATGAATACTGAAGACCAAATTGTTGAAACACTGAAACAAAGTGAAAAACCCATGAGTGCCGGACAGATAGCCGAGAAAACTGGCCTCGACCGTAAAGTAGTCGACAAAGCCATGACGAAACTCAAGACCGAAGAAAAAATAGTTTCTCCGATTCGTTGCTACTGGACAGCGAAATAGATTGGGGTTTGCGGATTGCGGATTGTGGAATGGCGGATGTGGGATGTGGGATGGCGGAATGCGGATTTGCGATTGCGGATTGGGGATTGTGGATTGCGAATTGTAGTTTCATAATCAATCACTCTCAATCACTCAGCACTGTGCACTCAGCACTATGCACTATTTACTAATCACCTTAAATTCAGTTCTACGGTTTTTGGCGCGCCCGTCGGGAGTTTGATTGCTATCGATGGGCGTACTTTCTCCGTATCCTTTGTAGGTTAGCCTCGTAGCTTGTATTCCGTTTAAAACCAAGAAATCGTAAACAGCTTTGGCCCGGTTTTGCGAAAGCGTAATGTTGTGGGCATCGCTCCCTTCATTGTCGGCATGTCCGCCGATTTCAATTTTCAAAGCCGGATTTTTCTGAAGGAACATTACCAGTTTTCCGAGTTCCGCTTTCGAATCGGGCAGCAAATCATACTTATCCGTATCGAAAAATATATTACGTAAAACCACCTTCTCGCCGATGGCAACTGGGTTCATAGGCACATCCAGATTAACAGGATTGTACTTGTCATTTTCACCCTTTACGTTAAAATTCACTGAATAAAAAAGATACCCTTTACAGGATACATTTAAGGCATATTGTTTGTCGACTGGCAAGCTCATAACAAATTCACCGTTCAGCGGGTCAGAATCTGAGCTCACCACTACCGTATTGCTTTGCATATCAATTAGTTCAAAAGAAGCAGCAAGTGGAAGCAGGGTATTTTTATCAAACACTTTTCCATGCACGTACGAAACCGATTCGGGCCGAACCTGTGCCGGCAGTTCGAATCGGTAAATATCGGTGTTACCAAATCCATTGGGGCGCTCTGCCGAAATATAAGCTTCCGTGCCCTGGGCATTGATAACCAGGTTAATTTCGTCGAGTCTGGTATTCACGGGATAGCCAAGGTTTTCGGGTTTTTGCCAGGTTCCCTGCGGGCTTAGACGCGAAACAAAGAGGTCGGCACCACCCATACCCGGGTGCCCGGTAGATGAAAAATATAATGTCCGCCCATCGGGATGGATAAAGGGAGCCATTTCATTGCCCGGTGAATTTACGGAGTCGCCCAGGTTAACAGGAGTGCTCCACGAGCCATCGTCTTGCAGCACGCTCTTCCAGATATCAGAACCACCATGGCCGCCAGCCCGGGTTGATACGAAATACAAGGTTCTACCGTCGGCAGCCAGGCAGGGCTGCGACTCCCAGGAAGCAGTATTTACCGTTGACCCCAGGTTAATGGGTTCCGACCAGTTACTGCCAACCTTCCGTGATGAATACAAATCGCAGCTTCCATAAGAATCCGGACGACTACAACAGGTAATGATAATGTTCATACCATCGGGCGAAACACAAAGTGCGCCTTCGTTCCCGGGCGTATTAAGCGGTGCACCAATTTCTATAGCCGGACTCCAGTTCAGTTGTCCTGAGGCGGATTGGGCTGAAACTGCGCGAAAAAAACTTTCATCAGCCCGCGGATCAGCTCCTTTACGGGTAAAAAAAAGCTGGCTTTCGTCGAGGCTCACAGCATTAATGTACTCGTAACCCTGCGAGTTCACGTTGGGACCAATATTCAAGGGATTATAAGGAACAGGCTTCCGCATCAGTTCCATCCTGAAGTCGCATAATTTCAGGTTATCGTACACACGTTTGAGTTCCGCCTGTATTTTTGGATTAAAACGAAGGTATGATAGGTAATTAATTTTGGCGTCTGCGTACTTTTCGTTGTCAAAATACAGGTTGGCCATGATATAATAAGCAGGCGGGAAAAATGCTGAATCGATACTAACTGCCTTGGAATATGACTTTATTGCTTCGGGATATTGTTTCAGATCGAGGAACAAATCAGCCCGGAGCAACCAACCTTTTATATATGCTGGAGCATCTTCGAGCAAAACATCGAGTTGTTTCAGGGCACCGGCATAATCGTGGCGGTCGTACATCTGGACTGCTTTCTCATATTGCTTTGCAGATTTCGGGCTTTCGGCTTGTTGCGCAAACAACTTGCCGTTCAGAAAAATGAACAACATCGAAATAAAAAACAGGCCGAAAAACCGCATAAGATTTCAGGATTGAACAGCGAAAATACACAACTTACGCCAACTTGTATAATACGCGAAAACAAAGGCTAATATTGTGCCAAAGCTGTGAATTGATGACAGTTTGAACGAAACATGGGTGATGAGCTGCAGCCAGTTTTCTGAAAACAAATACTACCAAACCTCCTGATAAGCTATATAACTGAATTACATACAATAAGTTACCACAACTATCCTGAATACAGAGAGTTGCTATATACCAGGTAAGCAAAGCCTTGGGGCAAAGCTTCCTATATTTAGTCGCTCACGAATAATAAACCAGGGTTTTTATTTTTTTAGCCCTAAATCAGTGGGCAAATCGTCTATGCTTTTCAGGTTGTTCTCTTTCATATACAAAGCAAGTCCTTCGGGACCTTTTTTTTCAGCCCATTCGAAATGAATACCACGATCTTCCTTAAAATCAAAAATGGGCACACCATAGCCGCATGAAGTCTGAATAAAATCAATATCGGCAACTATAATCTGGCGGGTGCTGGGGTAAATTGTAAAATGCCGGGCATAGAAATCCCAGTTTTCGGATCCGGGTATTACCGTAAAGCCTTTACCATAAAGTTTTAAAATACCAGGATTTTCGTCGAAGGAACAAAACATAAATGTAATACGGCCATTTTCGAGTGTATGAGCCGAAGTTTCGTTGCCACTGCTTATCAAATCCATGTAAGCCACCTGGTTACTTCCCAAAATCCGGAATGAATTCAAACCTTTAGGCGAAAGATTGATCCGGCCGTTTGCACTCAAAGGAGCAGTAGCAACAAAAAACAGGTGTTGCTTGCTGATAAAATCCTGGTGAGCAGGTTGTATGGAGTTACTGAATTTTCCCATAGTACTCGTTTATAACAATGTTTGAACCAGCGTTTACGAGCGAAGCAATTAGCTAAGGGATGTGCATAAATTTATGTGCCTGAAGCGAAATATGCCAGCGCGGGTTCTTCATCACATAATCAATAATTTCAGGTAGAACCACCTGCATGCGGCTCCATTCGGGTTGCATACAAAGGTAACAATCAGGTCCGACAAGCCTGGCATTTTCCTCGGCCCATTCAAAATCGGTATCATCAAAAATAATCACTTTCAGTTCGTTGGCTTTGCCAAAAACTTCCGGTTTTGGAGGGCTTTTCCGTTTGGGTGAAAGACAAACCCAGTCGAACGTACCACTGAACGGATGCGAACCCGAGGTTTCGAGGTGAACCTGTAAGCCTTGTTGCTTAAGCTTATTACACAGGTAATCCAGATTGTACATCAGGGGCTCTCCACCTGTAACCACAACCGTAGCCGCGGGGTTTCCTATTACCCTGCTAACAATTTCGTCGGCATCGGTGAGCGGATGAAGTTTAGGATTCCACGATTCCTTTACATCGCACCAGTAGCATCCCACATCGCACCCGCCAACCCTTAAAAAATAAGCAGCCTTTCCGGTATGAAATCCTTCGCCCTGGATGGTGTAGAAGTCTTCCATTAACGGGAGTAATTTACCTTGCTGCGTGGGATCTGTATTCACAATTATTTTATTTATGCTTTGTACTAAATTCTAAAATCTCGTTGGTGCAAGCGTCAAAACCCTGGTTTAAAATCCAAAAGTTTCAATCTTATAACTTACTTCTTACACCTTACATCTTACACCTTACACCTTACACCTTACACCTTACACCTTACACCTTAAACCTTAAACTCTAACCCTCAACCCTCTATACTTCTTTATTATACGCTTTAAAAGTATTCATAAGCAAGGCAACACGGGTCATAGGACCTACACCACCCGGAACAGGGGTTATATATGAACATTTGGGAGCAACCTCATCAAATTTAACATCACCAATAATCTGGTAGCCTTTTTCGCTGGAGTCCTCCATGCGATGTATACCCACATCAATATCCACGGCACCTTCTTTAACCATATCGGCGGTTACAAAATGGGGCTGACCCATGGCAGCAATCAGGATATCGGCCGTTTTGGCAATTTCTTTCAGGTTTTTTGTACCAGTGTGGCAGATGGTTACGGTGCTGTTTCCGGGGTTTGCTTTTCGCGAAAGCATAACACTGACGGGTGTTCCCACAATATTACTGCGGCCCAGTACCACACAATGTTTGCCACTGGTTTCAATTTTATAGCGTTCGAGCAGTTGGATAATACCATAAGGTGTGGCAGGCAGGTATGTAGGTTCGCCAAGCATCATGCGGCCCAGGCTCACCGGGTGAAAACCGTCGACATCCTTCTGAGGATTGATACTCCTGATAATTTTCTGAACATTGATATGCGCTGGCAGTGGCAACTGAACAATAAATCCATCCACTTCGTCGTCGTTATTCAGGAAGTCGATTATTTCAAGCAGTTTTTTTTCGCTGGTATTTGCTTCGAGCCTGTAAATGGTTGATGTAAAACCAACTTCCCTGCAATCTTTTTCCTTGCTGTTAACATAGGTCTGGCTGGCAGGATCATCACCAACCAAAACAGCAACCAGGTGTGGAGCTCTATCACCTTTATCAATAATGGCAGCACTTTTGACTGCCAGTTCCTTTTTTATGTCAGAAGCAATTTTCTTGCCATCTATTAGTTTCATCTACTGTTTGTTTTGATATAAAGTATTGATATACTGATGTAAAAATGAAGAGCTGGGTCTTTAAAATCAGAAGTTAAAATTTAATCATTCTGTCATCGTCCAAACCTTACAGCTAACTACCAACTGCTTCCTTCTTACAACTTACAACTTACAAATTACAAATTAAATCTACTACCTTCTCTTAGCGTTTTTCATTTGCTGAGCCATTTTCTGAGCTCCGCCGGTAGTCAGCATTTTCATCATTTTACGGGTATCGTCGAATTGTTTAATCAGGCGATTGACTTCCTGGATATCAGTTCCGCTACCCTGGGCAATTCGCTTGCGACGGCTGCCATTGAGTACCGAAGGATTTTCTCTTTCGAGCGGTGTCATCGATTGTATAATGGCTTCGATGCCTTTAAATGCATTTTCGTCAATGTCAATATCTTTGATGGCTTTGCCCATTCCCGGGATCATCCCCATGAGGTCCTTCACATTACCCATCTTCTTGATCTGGCGGATCTGGTCGATAAAGTCGTTGAAGTTAAACTGGTCCTTGGCCAGTTTTTTCTGCAACTTACGGGCAGCTTCTTCATCGTATTGTTCCTGGGCACGTTCAACCAGCGAAACAATATCACCCATACCCAGAATACGGTCGGCCATACGTTCGGGGTAGAACATATCCATGGCCTCCATTTTTTCGCCAATACCAACAAACTTAATGGGTTTGTTAACTACTGACCGAATGGTAAGCGCCGCACCACCGCGGGTATCACCATCGAGTTTGGTGAGGATCACCCCGTCGAAGTTGAGCCTGTCGTTAAATGCTTTGGCGGTATTTACTGCATCCTGACCGGTCATTGAATCGACAACGAAAAGGGTTTCGTGTGGATTGAGTGCCGTTTTGAGTGCCGAAATTTCGTTCATCATCATTTCGTCGATGGCAAGTCGACCGGCAGTATCTATAATGAGCACATTAAAGCCACGATCTTTGGCATGAGCAACCGCATTGCGGGCAATTTTTACGGCATCCTTATTTTCGGGTTCGGCATATACCGGGATACCGATCTGTTCGCCAAGTACCTTTAACTGGTCGATAGCTGCAGGACGATAAATATCGCAGGCAACCAGCAAAGGACTTTTTCCTTTTTTGGTATGCAGGTAATTGGCCAGCTTTGCAGCAAAAGTAGTTTTACCACTACCTTGCAAACCCGACATCAGCACAATCGAAGGGCTACCTTTCAGGTTAATCTCAACCTTATCGCCACCCATTAACAGGGCAAGTTCGTCGTGAACAATTTTAACCATCAACTGACCAGGCGAAACCGAAGTCAACACATTCTGGCCCAGCGCCTTGGTTTTAACAGTATCAGTAAATTCCTTGGCTACCTTATAACTTACGTCGGCATCGAGTAATGCCTTACGCACATCTTTCAGTGTTTCGGCCACATTAATTTCGGTAATATAACCGTGACCTTTCAGCAGTTTAAATGCTCTGTCGAGCCTGTCACTTAGACTTTCAAACATGGTATTTCCAGTATTTTCGGAGATTGATATTGATGCCTGCCCATTGCAGGGGTGCAAAGGTAGTAATTTTTACGAAATCCGATCTCTGTCAGCTATCTATCAACGATAGATTTCAGGATACAGCCTTTAAACCTTGCCTGGTGGCATTTGCAGCGAATGACAAAGCCTGAAGAAGTAAGGTTTTTTAAAGATTTTCCCGGATTCATGGCTTATTGAATCAGAACTGTTATATTTGCATTATAAAAATTTGAACCACAGGGTTTAGAATTACCACCACTGCACTTGCTACTTCATAAGTATTGCCCGGCAGCGGAGAAACAGATCACTGGCGAGAACGAACTTATCTCTTTCCGGTTTTGTAATGCGTAGCCCTGGAGGATAAAAACTGAATCAAAAATGAGAAAAACATCTATACTTTTACTTAGCCTTCTGATTGTAAGCTTTGCATTTGGCGAGCCGGTTACCTTGGAAAAAGCAAGACTTGTAGCCGATAAGTACCTGTCAGCTTCCAATTTGAAGTCAAGCAGAAGCATAGCCGGCAGTTTCAGTAAAACATACCATGGAATTACCACGTATCATGTTTTTAATTTCGAGGGAGGTGGATTTATAGTGGTTTCGGCCGATGATGTGGCTATCCCGATCCTGGCTGAATCAGACCAGGGATACATTGAAACCGAAATAACAAACCCGGCAACACGGTATTGGTTCGATTGTTACAGCCAAGAAATTGCTGCTGCGGTATCATCAAATACCGGAAATACGGCATCTTCGGCCGCATGGAATGAAATCCTGAATAGCGGAGTTAAAGCGCCTGCTGCTGATGTAGCTCCTTTGCTTACCACCACCTGGGATCAGAACGGTTATTACAACTATTATTGCCCGACAGCAACAGGCGGCCCGGCCGGCAAAGCATACGTAGGCTGCGTAGCCACAGCCATGGGGCAAATCATGAAATATTATAATTTCCCCGCTACCGGCGTGGGTTCCTATTCGTATATGGATGGCACTTATGGCATGCAGAGTGCAGATTTCGGTAACACCAATTACAATTTTGCAGCCATGGCCAATGTGGCTAACAACACCAACGGTTATCGCGATATTGCTAAATTGCTTTACCATGCAGGCGTTTCAGTGGATATGTCGTACGGTGTTGCCGACGGGTCAGGGGCCTTTTCGGAGGATGTGCCCTGGGCATTGACTACATATTTTAACTATGACAACGCTACCATCAGGCAGGAATATATGTCGGGTTATAATATGGTTGATTGGTTAAATATCCTTAAAAACGAACTTAATGCTCGCAGACCGATATATTATTCAGGAAGTGGTACAGGTGGAGGCCATGCCTGGGTTTGTGATGGATACCGAAATAAAGACAATAAATTTCATATGAACTGGGGATGGTCAGGACAATCTGGTTCTTCAAGTGATGGATATTATGCTATCGGGGCTCTTAATCCTAGTTCAACATTAACATTTAACTCATCAAATTCAATTGTGTGCGGCATAAAACCCGGCAACCCAAACCTGATAGTACGATTCACCAATCTGGAACAATATAATTCCATTTCGGCAAGTGGAAATTTCGACATTAAATATTCGGTTGTAAAAGGATCGCCTTTGGCGGTGAAACTGTATATCAACAACCAGCTTGCCAATACCACAACCAGTGCGGAGTCTACATTTTCGTGGAATACAAGCGGAGTGCCGCTTGGCACATATACTGTTCGCGTGGAAGCCATTGATGCCACGGATACTGTTTACCAGGAAGTAAATGTTGGCCTGAGTGAGTGGATCACCCAGTCAACTGCTTTTACCTCTGCATTCAGGGGCATTCAGAATATACATGTTGTTGATCCGCAAACCGTTTGGGCCACCGCAGCCGATTTTAACCCTGTGTCGTCGAAACAGATCACTGAATTTACAAAAACCAGCAATGGGGGTACCACCTGGTCATCAGGCACGGTTCTTGGCTGGGACGCATTTGGCTTGGGAAATATATGCGGGGTTAACAAGGATATCGCTTTTGTTACAGTTTACAGCCAGGCAACGCAGAATGACACCTGCGGTGTTTATAAAACTACTGACGGAGGCAATACCTGGGTGCATCTTCCGGGTGCTCTCCAGGGTTCATCGTCATTTGCTGACAATGTATGGTTCTGGAACGCTAACGAAGGGATGTGTCATGGTGATGTAAAAAACAACTATTTCGAAATTTATACTACAACCAATGGCGGCTCCACCTGGACCAGGGTTTCGAAATCGAAAATTGGCGGTGGAGTTACACCTGCCTCCGACGAAGGTGGCTGGACCTCGGTAATACAAGCTGTTGGGCCCAGCACAGTTATGTTTGGAACCAACAAAGGCAACCTGTACATTTCGCATGATAAAGGTTTGAACTGGACTGTTTCGAATGCCGGGATTTCGCCGCTGACCAGCGGGGTGCAAAAAATATGTTTCAAGGACGAAA
>CALCJE010000323.1 GCA_937965665.1 uncultured Bacteroidales bacterium | reverse complement strand
ATTGCAGAGAAGCCAGATGAGTTGTTGCCAGGGGTTGGATTCAGGTTCCAGAATAATCTTCCTTTGACTTTCATGGCATTCCCAATATTTGCTCCCCCAATAGCTGTAATCAATGCAGCCCATTCGGTGCGGGAAGGAACATGCCATCCTGCATTGGCAATAGAAGCCCCGCCTGTTGAATAATTGGCTGCATACCAATTGTACAAGGCAGAGGTAAACGAAAGCGGTATGTGGTTGGTGCGGCGCATCAGCTGTATAAAATTTTAAGTTTACCCCGTAGGGTGGTAGGATTACCGGTATAAGAAGCTGAGGTAGAGATGGTGAGCCTATTCCCTTCAGCAACCAGGTTAGAGCCTGTTGCCTGCGTTTCGGTTGTTGTTGTACTGACTGTTATACCAGAAAGCCCGGTTATGGGAGTTGAGCTGATACTCACCGTAACGCCAGAGAGAAAACCTGTGTCAGTTTCGAGGATAGCAGCCAGGACTGTGTAAGAATGCAGGCATTTAATGTCAAGCACATAGGTTTGTGCGGTGCCTATCGTGATGTTATTAAATTCAAAAGGGATTTCCTGGGTTTTCAGTAATGCGATTGAAGAGGCATTGGGATAGATTGTATCGAAATATGTTTTGAGTGCGGTTAATAAACTGGCCCAGGTGATTTTTTTGAGTAACCCGGTTGCAAATTGAACGAAATTAAAGGAATCAGCAGACTCGGGAACATCATAGGAAGCACCATTGAGAGAATCGATTAAATCATATGTTGGAGCCGGAAGCACTGAACGGGAGTAATCTGTACCCGTGCGGAAACCGGCAATTTTTTTAGTAGTAGTAGTGATTGGCGAATCAAAAATATTTGCATTGAGATAATAAGCAAGCAAATCCCGGTTCACTTCCATAATTGAAAGCACTTCCTGCAGTGCAGCCTTACGTTGTTCGTCGGAGGTTGGGAAGGTATCCGTTTCCGTAAGAAGCTGGTTGTAGAACATGTATTTGATACAGAAAGCTTCGTAGGGCTTAATGTAGTTGTTGACGAGGGTAGTATATTCAGAGGGGGTTTCAGTAATTTTAGTGATGACGGCCTGTGTCACCAGGGGGACGATATATTTGGATTCGGCTGAGGTGATGAAGGCAGGCAAAATCAGAGCCGGGTCAAGGGCGTTGACAAAGGCGATGGTGCTTACTTCGGTGGGGGTGATTAAGGACATTTTGTGTTGGGGTTGAGTTTGCTTCGGGCTGCGCCCTCGCTATGAAAGGGTTGCTTCAGGTTTGCTTCGTCGTGCCTCCTCGCAATGACGACGCTCGCAATGACGGGTTTTAAGATGTATTGGGTTTGACGGTTGAGGCTGTGAAAGTATTTTTGAGTTGCATGATGAGCTGGTTTTGAACAGGGTCTGTTTTATCGTATTCGAGGCCTGCTTCTTTCCGGGCTTCCCAGACAAATTTGAGGGGGTTTATTTTTTGAATGGGAGGAGAATTGATGAAAGACAACTGCCCTATCGGCATAGAAAAAAACCTGAAAACCTGGTTGAAATGCCGTAAGAAAAAAGACTGCAAAGGGCTGATGATGGTATTGAGTGCAATCTCGTATTCGTTCAGAATCCTGTCGGAATCGTAAGTGACATTATCGCCGGAATAAGGGGTAAGTGAACGGAACCAGTTGTGGATGGTGATGATGGATAGCTCCGACTGCGTGTGCAGGTCCATCCAGTTTCCTTCCTCGTTCTTTTTAAACTCGATAAACTGAGCCTGTTGTGATGTTTGCCCGGGAGAAAGATCGGCCAGGTACTGGATGATTATATCCCCTGATTTTTCGCCATCCACGCCTTTAAACTTGTTAAATTCCTCATCCAGAGCAGTAGCATCGGTTTCATCATTTATACCCGGGACAATGAGCAATCCGGGGGCTGTAAATCCATTTTCGAGCCTTTTCTGGTTCCAGAGGTTGGTAAGACCCGAGATAATAATGGAGCGCATGCCCGGGAAGTAAGAGCAAAGCCCGTAAAAATAAAATTCGGGTTCATAGTCTTTGATATGATAAACTGAATGCAGCAACCCATCAGGTCCTTTCCGGAAATCAGGGAACAAAGGCAGAGCGGTGAGGTTTTCATCATTTTTGCCTTTAAATTCTTCCCAGGAAGGATGAATCAGTACTTCATTCGCGATGGCAGATAAGCGGCATTTGCTTGAATCGATATGGTAGAAGTAAGCAAATGATTTTTGTGAATTGGTCACAAGTTCGATATATGCATTGCCGATGGTTAGATAATCGTGTACCAGGTATCGGAAGATAGAATCAAGGGTATCGAAAGTATTGTTGGGCTTGTCAATCAGTTGCTGAATAACCTTATTGTCGGTAGTAAAACCCCGCCCCAGTACATATGATGATTTGGAGTTGAGGATGGCGCGGTGTACCGGCACTTCACGAGCAAGCTGGTTGAGTTGGGTAGGCAGCAGGTTGTCTTCTCCGAAAGGGATAAAAATCTCATAGTTCGATTTCAGGCTAATGAAGTCGGAACGTTTGAGATTTAAGAGAGGTAGGTAGTTGTAGGTGGAGAAGGCTTTCAATGTCGGATGTGGTTTAGGGTGGAGATTGCTTCACCCGGTAAAGCTCAGTAGAGCTTTTACCGGGATTCGCAATGACGGGGTTGCTTCGCTGCGCTCGTAATAACTAATCAACGAAGCCGGCGAGTACTACGAGTTCTTTGTGGAGATAGGCGGTTTGGGCTTTGTACTGGACGCGGTAGCGACGCATCTGGGCTTCCTGGTTGTACCAGGTTTCGATCATTTCGGAATCGCTGGTGCCATCAGTAGCAAAAAGCAGGTTTTTGGAAGTGGTGAGAATAGCACGGTGCGGTTTGATGCCGTTCTGCGCAACGCTGATCCATTTGTCCCAATCGGGGCGGACAATGATGGGGAAGCCTTCGTAGGTTGGTACTTTAAGGCCGTTTTTCATCACAGCATCGCCGAATACCGACTGGCGGTCCTTGATGGTGTGTACCAGGTTACGCCACATAGAAGCCGTTACCATGAAGTTGAGGTCGTATTCATGCATTTCGGGGGTAACTGCATCGAGCATGCTTTCGAGGGTGGTATCGGCTTCGTTTGCAGCCAGAGAACCTGCTTTTACGGCAGCCACACTGCCCGAGTTGGCAACAGAACCTGTTCCGGTGACTGTTCCTGAAGAAGTGAAGCTTTGTCCTTTAACCTTGCTTACGATCTTGATCTGGGCACCTGTGGGATTGGTGACAATCACACCATTGATCCCCGAACGGGCTTCGATATTGGCTTTGTGGGTATTGAGCCATGCAACCACCGTAGCAGTTGCCGAAGTGGCATACGGCTGTGAATACTGAACCCCATTGATGGTGATATTCAGGAAGGTATCAGTGCCTGCGGTATAGGTATGAATAATTTCCTGCTTTACTGAGGCAACAGAAGAGGCAACAGGAACGTGCTGTGCTGAAGGGATAACCCCTGCATACAAATCGTTAAATAGCCAGGTCATAAAGCCAGTGTAGCCTGTGTAATTGGTATCGGCTGTACCGGTGGGAATCCCGGTGGCAAAGGTTTCGGCAGCAGGATTAGAGAAAAACATCTGGCGGATAAGATCATCCTGACCAGCCTGGGCGATAAGCGGAAGCATGATCTTATTCCAGACGTCAGGTGATTTCATTTGTTCCACATCATCTTCCTTGTAGCCTGAGGCAAGGAGTTGTTCCACGATAGCCCCCCAGAAAGCACGCGCATTTTGCTCGAACTCCAGAGCCATAGGTTTTACGGTGATGTCGGTATAGGTTAGGTTAAAGCCGCCTGCAGGAGTGAAACCGGGTGCAGTTTTAGGCTTGGTAAGCATTGAAGGACGGCCGATACGGTTGAGGGTTTCAGTTCCTTTAACGTCGGTACGAACAGTGATGAGGCCGCGGATATCTTCGGCCATAAACATAGGCTGTATGAAGTATTCATCTATAGCCTGGCGTTTGAATGCGGGAGAGGTGGTTTGAGAAAAAATGTTGGACATGGTTTAAGGAGTTTGGGGTTTTAAGGATGAGGTTGCTTCGGCTGCGCCTCGCAA
>CALCJE010000322.1 GCA_937965665.1 uncultured Bacteroidales bacterium | reverse complement strand
AGTAACTAACAAAAAACTTAAGTATACTCCTAAAAGAAAAGTTGTTACTCCGCACTGATTTAAAGTTGCTTTCAATAAACTTATATTTACTCATAAATGCAAAGTTGTTACTTTGCACCGATTTAAAATAACTATCAAAATTTATAGCGGACTTCAAAAAAGCTATTTCAAGCAGTTATTTTACAATTTCCTGTACCTGCGTGGTATATTTCTGCAATACCGGTATAACAGCCGGTGCCACCGCAGCCACGGGCTTATAAAGCACAGATCCCTGTTTTTGTTTGGCCGTGAATATGCTGCCGCGCGGATCGATATGCGAAAAAAACAGGAACAGGAAACTGGCTATCAGCAATCCCTTGGCAATACCGAGAATAGCCCCGGCCAGCCGGTTAACAATGCCGAGGCCAACGGTTTTAACCACCCCGGTCAGGAACCTGCCCAGCAGGAACACCAGTACCACCACGATAATAAAGGTAACAATATAGGCGATGAGGGTAAGGTTGCTGCTTTTCAGCCCCAGGTCGTGTTGCAGCCAGGCTGCAGTAAACTCCGAAAAATGTGTGGCCGCATAAAAACCCAGCACCAGCCCGGCCAGCGTGGCGATACTTACCAGGAAACCATTGGTGAAACCCTTAAAGGCAAAGTATAAAAGAAAAACGGCGAGTATTATATCAAGGGTCGACATCAGGTTTTGAAGGGGGCTGCGCGTTAAGCGATTTAAAAGTTACAGTGTTTCAATGTTACATAGTTACAATTTGCCGGCAACAGGCAACTGGCAAATAATCACATGGTTTTTGTATTAACGGAAGTTTTATGAAGAAAAATGTAAAAGAAGCAGTCACTTTTTAATTCATCATTCTGTGTTAAGTATTTTGCATTCTGAAACACAACAGGAGTTTAAACCGAAACAATAAAAACGATCCGGCCCCGCGCTGTTTACTTTTTTCCTCCATCGATCGGCCGCAGCCGCTTGGTGAGATCGGATGTAAAAACGAAAGCCTGCAGCTCGGGGTTATCGGTATGCAGGATGTTTTTTTTGGTTCCTTCCCACCATAATTTCCCTTTATAAATAAAGTAGATTTTTTCGCCGATTTCCAGAACTGAGTTCATATCGTGGGTTACCACCACGGTGGTCATATTGTATTCCAGCGTAATTTCCTTGATCAGTTCATCAATCAGGTGGGCCGTCTGCGGGTCGAGCCCCGAGTTGGGTTCATCGCAAAACAGGTAGCGGGGATTCATGGAAATAGCCCTGGCTATAGCTACACGTTTTTTCATTCCGCCGCTGAGTTCGCTGGGGTATAACTTATTCACATTGCCCAGGTTAACCCGCGAGAGACAAAAGTTGGCACGCTCCAGTTTTTGCTGTTGCGTTTGTTTAGTGAACATGGTAAGCGGGAACATTACATTTTCCTCAACCGTGAGCGAATCGAACAAGGCGCCGCCCTGGAAAAGCATCCCGATTTCCTGCCTGATTTCTTTCATCTCGTTGAACGACATTTTCGAAAATGCGCGTCCATCGTAAAAAACCTGGCCATTATCGGCCTCGAGCAAGCCAACCAGGCATTTGAGCAATACCGTTTTACCCATGCCGCTTTGCCCGATAATCAGGTTGGTTTGGCCCTTCTCGAGGCTAACGGATACGTTATCGAGAACCAGCCTGTCGCCAAAGCTTTTGCTGATATTTTTCCCTTCTATCATGCCAGCAGTATTTGAGTGAGGATGAGGTTCATAAAGATGATAGCGATACTGCTGTACACAACGCCGTTGGTGCTTGCTTCGCCCACTTCGAGCGCGCCACCCTTGGTGTAGTAGCCGTTGTAAGCCGATACCGAAGCAATGATAAAAGCGAAAACCACCGTTTTGGTAATGGCGTAAAAGATATCGTACATGTGGAAAAACGATTGTATGCCGTAAATATACTCAGCCGAAGGGAAAAGTCCGGTTGATATACCGGCAACCCATCCGCCTACCACGGCCAGCAACATGCTCATCATAATCAGGAAGGGATTGATGATCATGGAGGCAATAATTTTGGGCAGAATCAGGAAAGTAGCGGGGTTAATCCCCATAATTTCGAGGGCGTCAATCTGTTCGGTTACCCGCATGGTGCCGAGTTCGGAGGCAATGCGCGAACCTACTTTCCCGGCAAGTATCAGGCTGATGATGGTTGGCGAAAACTCAAGTTCAACACTCTGACGGGTTACAAATCCAATGGTGTACGAAGGAATAAGCGGGGTATCGATGTTAAATGCCATTTGTATGGCCAGTACCGCACCCATAAAAACCGAGATGATGGCAACAATACCAACCGACGCTAACCCGAGACTTTCCATTTCGACCAGCACCTGCCGGAAGTAAATAGATTGTTTTTCAGGACGTTGGAACGCTTGCCGGAGCATGCTCAGGTAGCGGCCAAAGTGGAATAAATATTTCATGGTGTACAATAATTAGTGCTAAATTAGCGTAAATTTTAAAATCAGCATTCACCGGGGCTTAATTTCCGGGCAAGCTAAAGAAAAATATGTAACGATTTCAAGGGTTTTGCTTTGAAATTGAACCTAAATTCAGACAAATGAATATGTTGAAAAATATAATTGCTGCGACCGGGATGCAAAGGCTTTTAGTGAGCCTTGCCTTCCTTCTTTTTTTAGGGGCTGCAGCATGTACCAGCAGCGGGTACAGCAGTAAATCGGGCCGGCATAAGGCCCCGGCATCAACCGGCAACAGGCGTTGCGGATGCAGCATGCTGAACCCGGCAACCCGCGTTATCGACTTTTACCAGCCTGCCACTTATGACCTACAAGCCTGAAACGCTCGAAGGTGTCCTGACCCGTTTCCCTGAAAAGGCGCATGGGCTTACCCGGCAATTATTTGATGATTACCACTTCCTTTTCCGTATCACCACACCCCGCAAGTCGAGGCTGGGAAGTTTTAAAGGAGCACGGCTGGCCGGCAGACCTGTGATACAGGTTAACGCCGACCTGGGGCCCTATACCTTCCTGCTGGTATTTTTACACGAACTGGCCCACCTGGTGGTGATGAAAAAATATGGCCGTAAAGCAAAACCCCATGGCAGCGAATGGAAAAATGCCTACAGGCAACTGGTACAACCATTTTTCGAACACGAGGTTTTCCCTGTAACCCTGGCATCGGAACTGAAGCGTTACTTTTTAAAAACGCCGGCAACATTTCATCGCGACGCCAGGCTGATCAATACCCTGGCAGCGCTCGAAGGTGGCACAGCGATTGTAACGGTGGGCGATGTGCCCATGAACAGCACCTTTACACTGGTAAACGGCAGGCAGTTTGTGAAACTTGAAAAACTGCGTACCCGTTACAAATGTTATTGCCCCAAAACACGCAAATATTACCTGGTTCCCCGTTCGGCTCAGGTGATGCAGGCTTAAGATGAGTAAAATAATGTACGGTTTACGAGGTACGATTTGCGATTTACGATTTGTGAATTTTTTCAAATTCCCGGGTAATGGCACTAAGAAGTTGTCTAAAAATATGATAATGTAGCTGAAATTCTTTTCTGGAAGAACAGACAGGGAATTTCGAATTCAGTAGTCAGAATGACAAAAAAATGTGATTTTGGAGTATAAAATTATTCTGAATTCTGGCTCCTGACTTCTGGATTCTCAAATAAATAGAATTTTTAGTCTTTAAGATCATGCATCGTCAATCGTCATTTGTCAATTGTAATTCATCAACCCCTGATCCAACGCATGTTTCAGCACGTTAAGCCGGCTTACAATATTTTATCCGGAGCTGGTAAATCTGAAATTGGAATTATTACCTTTGCCGAAAAGTGATTTGCCTTCAAATTGTTGTAATTTAAAACGTTATACCTAACTATTGCCATATGAATAAAAATTATTACTGTGTAATAATGGCCGGTGGAGTAGGTGCCCGATTCTGGCCGCTCAGCCGCAACTCGCGCCCAAAACAGTTTATTGACATACTTGGAACCGGCGAAACCCTGATCCAGCAAACTTTCAGGAGACTGACAACAGTATGTCCGCCCGAAAATATTTTTGTTGTTACCCACCTTAATTATTTCGACCAGGTAATAGAACAGCTTCCGGGCATTCTGCCTGAGCACGTGCTGTGCGAACCCATGCGTCGTAATACGGCTCCATGTATTGCTTATGCAACACATAAAATACACAAATTAAATCCTGATGCCAGTATTGTGGTTGCGCCTTCGGACCACATCATCCTGAAAGAGGAAGAATTTACCCAAACCTTGCTTTGTGCCCTCCAGGCTGCTGAGCAAAACGACTGGCTGCTCACCCTGGGCATTACACCCAGCCGGCCCGATACCGGGTATGGCTACATCCAGTTCGACGAAGCGCATGCTTACAGGCCCGACTGCAAAGTGCGAAAGGTGAAAACGTTTACCGAGAAGCCAAACCATGCACTGGCCGAATCATTCCTGCAAAGCGGCGATTTCCTGTGGAATGCAGGTATTTTTATCTGGTCCATTAAAAGCATCCTGAAGGCTTTCGAAATGTATCTTCCTGACCTGAACAGCCTGTTTAAAGATGGATCAGAAATGTATTATACCGATTCCGAAGCAGCTTATATCGAAAGTGCTTACACAGTTTGCAAAAGCATTTCGATTGACTACGGGGTGATGGAAAAAGCCGATAATGTTTTTGTACTTGCCGCCGATATTGGCTGGAGCGACCTGGGTACCTGGGGCTCATTGTACGACACATCTGAAAAAAATGCTGAAGGTAATGCTATTATTGGTGCTAAACCCCTGTTATACAATACAAACAATTGCATCATAAACCTGCCTTCGGGCCGGGTGGCGGTAATACAAGGGCTCGATGATATGATTGTGGTTGAAGACAACGGCATATTGCTGATTTGCAACCGGAATGATGAACAGAATATACGGAGCTACGTTGATGCTGTCCGGAATGAAAAAGGTGAGAAATACGTTTAACGGATCGCCTGGTTTTAAAGCAATTAAAATCCTTTGGTGAAATAATCGTACAATAAGTGTAGCGGGATACAACCAAATACTGGCCTGCCTTCCCATTACCTTATTTCAGTTTCATGTTGGGATTAAAAATTATTATTGCTGAGCCTCTAAAACAGAAATAACAAAATAACCAAACCAAAAACTGAAAAATAGAATCACTATGAAAAAAGTAACAGTAGCATTTTTTGCGCTCCTCGCTTTACTCACATTCCAGGTGCGTGCCGACGAAGGCATGTGGCTTCCTTTGTTTATCCAGCGTCTCAACTATGTTGATATGCAGAAGGAAGGTCTGCATCTCACGGCCGAAGAAATTTACAGCATCAATCATTCAAGCCTGAAAGATGCCATCATTATTTTTGGAGGTGGGTGCACCGGCGAAATTGTTTCACCCAACGGGTTAATTTTTACCAACCATCACTGTGGCTATGGCGCTATTCAGTCGCTCAGTTCGGTGAAGAATAACTACCTCGACAACGGTTTCTGGGCAAGCCGGTACGAAGAAGAACTCCCGGCCCCCGGGCTTTCGGTTCGTTTCCTGGTTAGCATACAGGACGTTACGGCTGCAGTACTCGAAGGAGTTACCCCGGCTATGACCGAAGCCCAGAGAGCTGCGAAGATCAGGGAAAACACAAAAAAAATTGAAGCCAGCAATACCAAAGGAACCCAGTACGAAGCCCGTACCACTTCATTTTTTAATGGGAACGAGTATTATCTCTTCCTTTACGAAGCCTATAAAGATGTAAGGCTGGTAGGAACCCCTCCGAACTCGATAGGTAAATTTGGTGCCGATACTGATAACTGGATGTGGCCCAGGCATACCGGCGATTTCTCTGTTTTCCGTGTTTATGCAAACCGCGACAATAAACCCGCTGAATATGCCGCGGATAACGTGCCGCTGAAATCGAAGAAATTCCTGCCTGTATCCATCAAGGAGAAAAAAATCGGCGATTATGCTATGATCATGGGATATCCCGGCAGAACCGACCGCTACGCTACCTCGTACACCATCAACTGGGCATTGGAGAAAAACAACCCTATGGTGGTTAAAATCCGTACCAAAAAACTGGATATCCTCCGCGAAGATATGGCCGCAGATACCAAGGTACGTATTCAGTACTCATCGAAATTTGCTGGCTCAGCCAACTACTGGAAATTTTTTATCGGTCAGAACAAAGGCCTGAAACAGCTCCGCGTTTACGACCGCAAAAAAGAACTGGAGAAACAGTTCGAAAACTGGATAGCTACTGATAAGAACCGTATGGAGAAGTATGGCGAAGCGCTGAAGGACATTGCGCTTGCCTATGAAACCATCAATACCTATGAAGCAGCGGTTCGTTACAATGCCGAAGCCATCAACAGCGGATGCGAGATTATTTCATTTTCGCGCCGGTTCAGCAGGCTGGCTGATGAACTGGCCAAGCCCAACCCCGATCAGCAGCAGGTTAAAAAGTTAACCGAACAACTGAAGGATGCTTCCGAAAAGTATTTCAAAGACTATAACATGCCTACCGACGTTAAAATGCTGGCAGCCATGCTCGAACTGTATTATAACGACGTACCCAAGAACATGCAGCCTGCATACCTGGCCAAAATGAACCAGAAATATAAAGGCAACTTCAAAGCTTATTCAGATGCACTTTTTGCAAAAACCATTTTTGGAAGCAAGGAAAAAGTTGATATGTTCCTGGCCGAACCCAAACTAAAAACCCTGCAGAAAGACCCTGTGTGGCCGCTCCAGGCAGCATTCACCGCCAATGCCAACCTGATCGACAGCCTGGTTGGGCC
The DNA here is from genome assembly GCA_937965665.1 of uncultured Bacteroidales bacterium. Taxonomy (GTDB): domain Bacteria; phylum Bacteroidota; class Bacteroidia; order Bacteroidales; family UBA4417; genus UBA4417. The sequence continues at coordinate 6,612 of CALCJE010000322.1, read as the reverse complement.
ATCGAATGAACTTCTTGCCAGGGGCCGCAGGTTATTTGTTGCCGGCTTACGCGAAATGCAGCCCGACCGTACTTTTTACCCCGATGCCAACAGTACCATGCGCGTTACCTACGGTAAAGTACTCGACTACAGCCCGGCCGATGCCATTGACTACAACTATGTGACTACGCTCGATGGCATTATGGCCAAGGAAGATCCTTCGAACCCCGAATTTGTGGTTCCTGAAAAACTCAAAGAACTTTACAAAGCCAAAGACTATGGACGTTATGGCGAGAACGGTAAAATGATCGTGGCGTTTCTTACTAACAACGACATTACCGGTGGCAACTCCGGCAGCCCTGTGCTCAATGGCAATGGCGAACTAATCGGCCTTGCATTCGATGGCAACTGGGAAGCCATGAGCGGCAACTATGCATTCGAGCCCAACCTGCAGCGTACCATCTGCGTGGATGCCAGGTATGTGCTTTTTGTAATCGAGAAATTTGCAGGAGCCACCAACATCATCAAAGAACTTGATATCCGCAATTAAACCGATTCTTAATCATATCAATCATTTCAAGTACAAATGAAAAAACTCCTCTTCAAAACAGCGCTTCTCTCAATAGCATTTACCGGGGTGCTAACCTCCTGTAACAATAAAGTTGAAGATACGCCTGAGCAATTTCTGCGTGGTGGCAACAACCTTACCATGACCGGCGACGGAAACCTGGTGATTGCCGGGTATAATTCATCGTCAACTTATGGTTACCAGGCAGCTTTGGTTAAAGTGAACACTACCACTGGCGACACCGTTTGGTCGAAAATGTATGGCGGATCCTATTCCGATGCATTTTTTAACGTCATCAGATCCAGGAAAAACGATGGAGGTTTTGTAGCCACCGGTTTTTCGAACAGGGCCAACGGAGGTTCCCCGTCTTTATTGGTTGTAATGACAGACGCTGCCGGAAAACAGTCAAAATTTTTAACCTATGCCAGCAATTCGTATTCAGAAGGTATCAGCATAGTTTCTAATGCCGACAGTGGTTATCTTGTAGGAGGATTTATTCAGAAAAGCAGTGCTTCCGACAGGGATTTGTACCTGTTGCGCCTGCGCGACGATGGCTCTGTAATTTGGGAAAAATCAATAGGTGCAAAAAGCTCGAACAATTACGATAAGGTGAACGACGCAGTTTATGCTGTGGTTGCTGATCCAACCGGTGGTTATTACCTTACAGGCTCATTGAACGGGGGTTATAACATGGAAGATGGTAAAATTTTCCTCATGAAAATTGCCGCTAACGGCGATAGCCTCTGGACAAAAACCTATGGAACCGGTTTCGGGTATTCACTTACCTTAACCACTGATGGCGGAATTGCGATCTGCGGGTCGGTGATCAGTGCCTCAAACCAGGATGCCTTTTTGCTTAAAACCGATAGGAACGGTAATCTGCTGTGGCCTGCCGCCAAAACTTACGGTGGTACTGGTTACCAGTACGGCGCAACTATGGTTCAGACTTCTGATGGAGGATTTGCATTTACGGGTATAACTGATGAGAGCACCGGTCTTGGATTGCATGATGTATATTTTGTCCGCACCAATGCATCAGGTGATAAAACCTGGGAAAGAGTGTACGGCGGATCCAATAACGACCAGGGTTACGGCCTGGTGCAAGGCAGTGATAATAACTTTTACATCACCGGGCTTACGAATTCGGGCGGAAGTTATATTTTCCTGAACAAGGTTGACAATAACGGTGCCCAGGTTGCCGGATGGCCAAAGAATATCAAGTAAAATCCGCTATTATTGCGTTTGACATAACCGGTTACAGCAATCCTGTAACCTGAAATAAATGAAGGCTGCCCTTCCCTGGGGCAGCCTTCATTCGTTTAGTGGCAGTCGTTTCCAGGTTTTAAAGCATAGGCTGGTACCTTTAACCGTACCGGATAATCCTGCGGCCACTGCCTGACAGGAGGATATTGGCTAAAAATTGACTATTTTTGTAAATTACGAACAGTGTTGAGCAAAAAATAACCCTCAATCCCAACAACCTGCTTTCACCTGATGTTATCGCGGAAAATCATACTTCTATTGATTCTGACTGTATTTTCAGCCAGTTTTGCAGCAGCACAGGATATTCCTGATACTACTGCAGCCGGGGTATATAAGAAAATTGAAAAATATTCTTCGAGAAGTGGATTTACATCGTTGCTGCATAGCCTCCTGCTCCGCCCAGTTATCGAAACGGCTGCACCGGAGCTGGTTGTGCCCGTAAACCATACTGTTTCAGTGTATAACGGTCTTGAGGGTAAAATAGTCAGGAATATACAGGTTACAACACTCGATCCTTTCGGGTATTCCCTCTTCGATACCAATGCGTATCCCAAAAGTTTGCTGGAAAAAAGCGGAAACTGGCTGCATATCAAAACCCAACAGTTTGCCATCCGAAACCAGTTATTGATTCATCAGAACGAACGCTTCGATTCATTACTGGTTAAAGAATCGGAACGTTTGATCCGGAGCCTGAGTTACATTAATGATGTTATAATTTCAGCGGCTCCGGTCGACGGAACCTCCGATTCTGTCGATCTTATTATCCGGGCAACCGATTTATGGAGTATTATTCCCGACGGCTCCCTTTCGGACGAGAGGATCAATATTAAACTCTCAGATAAAAACCTGGGAGGATTCGGGCATACGTACTCGGTTTCGGGCACAAAAAATTACCTGAACGGGAATAATTCATTTTCGACCTACTATTTTGTCCCCAATATCAGGAACACCTATATCAGCACCCGGTTATTTTATGCTGTCGACGAAAATAAAAACTATATACAGGGCGTGAACATCGACAGGCCTTTCTATTCGGCGGTAGCCCGCTGGGCCGGTGGCGCTTTGTTATCACAGCAAAAACAACCCGGGTGGATCTATAAAAACGATACCACACGATTGTATTTAACTTCCCGGTACATTATACAGGATTTCTGGGCAGCTGCCGCCTGGCAGGTTTTCAGGGGCCGATCCGTTACCGACCGGACCCCTAAAATGATTTTTTCGGCACGCATGCTCAATGTAAGATTCCTCGAAAAACCCCAGGAACAACCCGAATTGCTTGATTATTATAACAATGAGCGGTTTTATATGGCAGGGCTTGGAATTTCGAGCCGAAAGTATGTTAAACAAAGCTACATTTTCAGGTTCGGGGTTACCGAGGATGTGCCGGTGGGTATTGCCTACGGGCTTGTGCTGGGTTACCAGGTGAAGAACCGCGAACGCTGGTACTGGGGACTTCACTATGCCTGGGGGAATTTTTTCAGATGGGGATATTTCGGAACTCATGCCGAATACGGCGCTTTTGTAAAACCATCAGCTTCAACCGAAGAAGCCTTAAACCTGGGGCTCAATTATTTTTCAGGCCTGTTCAGCATCGGCAACTGGAAATTCAGGCAATTTGTAAAGCCTGTGCTGACCATGGGTTTCAACCGGCCGGTGTACGACAGGCTGACCCTGAATGATGGATTCGGGCTCAACGGATTTAACAGCGATAAATTATCGGGAACACGCCGGTTTATGATCATCATACAAACCCAGTCGTATGCACCCTGGAGTGTGCTTGGCTTCAGGTTTGGCCCGTACCTGAATTTTGCTTTCGGGATGCTGGGCAACGAAGCCTCGGGGTTCAGCCACAACCGCATGTACCCGCAGTTTGGCTTTGGCGTACTGATCCGCAACGATTACCTGGTGGTGAAAAACTTACAGATTTCGTTTGCCTTTTACCCGACAGTTCCGGGCAACGGCGAAAATGTTTTTAAAATGAATCCTTTCAGGACTACCGATTTCGGTTTCCAGGATTTTGTGATCGGGAAACCCGAAGCGATTGATTTTCATTAAACAACGTATCATCGGGTATTCCCGAAGTATACGAACCCGGCATATAAAATGATAAAACTGCGCATCATACTTATACCTCTATTTTTATTTGGCAGCCTTACAAGGATTTCGGCACAGCAGGATTCAGCGCGCATAATGGCCGACAGTTCCCGGTTGAGCCGGCAGCAACAATCGAAAGGAGAATACCATCTGAAACCTGAATTTGTGGCCGCATTACCGGCAACCTTGAACGAAACCTCCGGACTTGTATATTTTAACAGTCAGCTATGGACCATAAATGACGGCGGGAATGAAGCGGCTCTTTACCGTGTTGATACCGCCGGTGGTAAAGTAATGCGGAAGGTAACCGTGATTAATTCCGCGAATACCGATTGGGAAAGCATTACGCAGGATGATTCGTGTATTTATATCGGCGATTTTGGCAACAATTATGGCAGCCGCAAAAACCTGCAGATCCTTAAAATTGCAAAGCATGATCTGCTGAACCCGGTGAATGATGCAGTGAAAGCGGGTGTTATTTCATTTACCTATGCCGACCAGGTTGATTTTTCGCCCAGGCTTAACCAAACCAATTTCGATTGCGAAGCCTTCTTTTTTCACGATGATTCATTGCATCTTTTCAGCAAGAACTGGAGCGACCAGCAAACCCGGCACTATGTTCTGCCGGCAGATACCGGAACATACACCGCATGCCTTACCGAAACTTTTAATGCCAACGGGCTTATTACTGATGCTGCCATCAGCCGCGAGGGAGAAATTGTATTGCTGGGATATAAAAATGGAGGTGGGAAATCATGGAAATGTTTTCTGTGGGTTTTCAGCAATAACGGCAGCAATCGCCTTGGCGCGGGAAAGCCTGTGCGCATCGGACTGGGATCGGCGCTGAAGCTGGGACAGTCCGAAGGACTGGCCTTTGGCAATGGCCACCGCTTATGGATTTCGTCAGAGAGCATCTCACCCGGCGGGATTCAACTGCCTGCAAAACTTTTTCGGGCCGATGTCAGCAGTTTCTCCAGGTAAAAGCTGCCGATCAGCCCGTTTACCGGATAGAACTAAAGTACTTTTGCCCCTAAGGGATTTAGCTTTGCTTTTTTTTTGTTGTTTTACAAGTTAAACAATTTTTCCCGGCAGGTTTGCCAGGATTTTAATGCGCTATCATAACCATCATAACCATGAAAAAACTCTTTGTTGTAATCTGCATATTGGCAGCAGGATGTACATCATCCTCAATTTTAAACAGCTGGAAAGCCCCGGGCGAAACCCTCTCACCGGCCGAATACAAAAAAGTACTGGTTGTAGCCTATGTGAAAGATGCAAAAGCACGTAAGCAGGTTGAGGATCAGCTGGCAAAGTTCAATAAAACATTCAGCCCCTCGTATGCCGAATTTTCGGGTGAGCAGATTATAAGGGACTCAGCCACGCTGAAAAAGCAGGCAAAGGAAAAAGGCTACGATGGCATGATCATCATGCGGCTGGTAACAACCAAGGCCAAAAGCACCTTTGTTGCCGGTGGTGTAAACCCGGCTTACAGCAACCAGATATTCTATTACAACGATTATTATAAAGCATCGTCGTATGCCACGGATATGCAATTTGTAATTGCCACCGATATTTATTCGCTCAGTAAGGATAAACTCATCTGGTCAGGGGTTACTGCTTCTACCAATCCGAAGAAACTCGACAAGCTTGTGAAAAGCGTTGCCAAAGAGGTTGCATACCAGGTGAGGGAAGATAAACTGGTTGTTGACTAAGTTGTTAAACCAGCCCCATGGCCTGTTTTTGGAACCAGGCAGGGCTAAGTGTTCAATACAAATTTCAGGCAGAATGGCCCGGATATACCATCCCGAAAAGCATAGGCACAAAAAGTACAGCATGCTGTGTATTTTGTTGCTGGCCGGTTTGTATGGTATCAGCATACCTTCATTTTCGCAAACCACGTCATACAAGCAGTTCTCGCCTGAATTTCAGCTCAACAGGGCGTTTTCCGAGAAATGGGCCGCCTAACTCGATCTGTCGAATACCTTCAGCAATACACCTACTGAGGACAGGGTGTTTAAAACTCTGATACAGGGCACTGCAGTTATGTGGGCACATTATTACCTTTCGCCCCGCTGGAAGATTTCGTCAGGCTTAGGGTATTACTATAACCACAATCAACCCGATATCGGGCAGTACGAATCGAACTAATTCAGGTTCAGCCTTACCGGTACCTACTTTATTCACAAAATAGGCTACACCCTCAGTACGAAAATGCGTACCGATGTAAGGTTAGTGCAAAACGAGGAAGGCGTTTACGAGGATATATACCGGTACCGGCAGATACTGAAGTTTATCAAACCTTTCAACAGCCAGGTGCTGAGGCAGGGGGTTTTGTATGGCGTAGCTTCGGATGAGTTGTTTTTTAAGTCGACTTATAAAAGCTCGGGTTTCCACCACTTCGACCGCAACATGTTTGTACTGGGAGGAGGTTACTTGATCAGCAACGATTTACAGGTGGAACTCACCTATACCCACGAATTTGTGCCCCGCGACAACGGCAATATCCTGAATAACCTGGTTACCGTGTCGCTTACAACCAACAACCTGTTTACAAATATCGGCAGGGAAGTCGGCAAATTATTGTCGCCGGTAGCTGATCCCGAATAGTTACCTATTTTTCGTCTTCTTTCTTCAGGAAACATTTCAACTGTTCCTGTATGGCATTTTTATGCAAACCTTTATCAGCATTGAATTACATAAACAAA
>CALCJE010000321.1 GCA_937965665.1 uncultured Bacteroidales bacterium | reverse complement strand
GGGGAATAGGAATTAATTGATTTTGTGATCCATTCACAACTCCCGGATAAACCGTGATACGTTAATGGTAATATCACATGTTTTGAAAAGTTGCTTCAGGAAAACAAATTTACAATAAATAGTATGTCTTTATCATATATGAGAAATTTATACCTCAGGTCCAAAAAAAAATCACTTTCTAATGTTTAGCTTATAAACAGCTCCTTTTGAAAATTCTGAAAAGATAAAAGGACATTCATAGAATAAAAAAACGGCTGCCCTTTTAGGGGCAGCCGTATAATACGTAATATCTAAATAGGTGGATAGTGGAAGAAATCTTAAAAACAGTAGCAAAATTAATTACCAATACAAATAAGTTGCTATCGATTGAGTGAACGGTATGTTTTATCTAACGAAAGGCACTTCTGGGGCAACGAACGGTAAAAAGGGGGTGCTTTCACATCAGTAATTTTTGGCAAGAAAATAGCTTAAACGCTCCTTTCGGTTACAAACAAAACCATTTCCAAATGACATGCTGAACGGGCAATGCAGTTTCTGATCGTAATCAATAAAAATCACGCTGTCATTAATATGGCTCAGTACAGCACAAACCGGAATTTCGAGGCAATGTAACCACGACTCCTCTTGGTTTATACCATTAATATTTTCAGCATTTTCCATTGATGTTTCCATGAGTTTACTACTTTATGTACCATCACACCTTGCGGCAATATTCCTTTGCCTGGCCAGCGATAAAATTTAGTTAAAACAATTAAAAATTTTTCAACAACGGTACAGGGAATTAACAAACGGTAGCTTTGAGCAAACGAACGGTAAAATTTTAACCAAAAATGATTTAAAAAATCAGTTATTCATCTTGAGAAAGCCATTTCTACAGATGATCGTTTTTTACTTTAACAAAAAATCCTTCTTCTCTGAAATCGGATTACAGCTATCTTGATCAAGATAGGGTCTGTCAGTTTATCTCAACTATGAATAAATTGCATTTTACAACCTCAAATTTCTAATTTTGCGGTATAAATACACTTCCCACTATGCCTGTTATTGACCTGGCATCATGCACACGATGTTTAAAATGTGTGAAAGACTGCCCATCCGATGCCATTACTATTGAAACCGGTGCTATCGCCGATACCTGTATTCATTGCGGACACTGTGTTGCAGTGTGCCCTGAAACTGCTGTTTCGCCCGACTTCGGCAAGATAATTGCACTACGGCCAAACCCTGTAAGTGCTGATCATTTCCGCGAATTAGCAGCCGGAATCCGGTCCTGCCGCAGCTACCTTTCGAAAGAAGTGCCGGAAGAAATTTTGTTACAACTGGTTGACAACATGAAACATTATCCTTCGGCCAGCAATGCACGACCTTTGCAGGTAACCATTGTCCGAAGCAGCGAAAAAATGAAGCTCCTTAACTCAATGACAGAGTCTTCGTTACTGCGCATGTTCTCATTTGTTACTTCTCCCCTGCTCAGCCCGTTCATCAGGCTTTTTGCCCCATCAATCAGCATCAGTAAGTTACAGCGTTACAAAAATTCGTTTCTCGAAAAACGAAAAACAAATGATTCGCTCATCTGCCACCATGCCCCGGCAGCATTGCTTTTACATGGTGCTGTTACCAAAACCGGGATGCTCGAAGCCGATGCAAATATATGGGCAACATACACTTCGTTATTTGCAAACACGCTGGGATTGGGCACCTGTTTCAATGGTTTTATCGTAAAAGCCATGGGCAAAAACAGTAAACAAAACCCGTTCTTCGGAATTCCCCCCAGGCACCAGGTATATGCGGCTTTGCTGGTAGGCTATCCAAAAGTGAAATACGTGAATGAATGTTCACGCAAAAGTCCGGAAGTAACTTTGATATAAAAATGCAGCAACTCTGACTTCAGTTAAATTGCATTACTCAAATTTTACTTTATATCTCTAAAGCAGAAGAGGTGTCGAAGGAAAGTCTTCAACACCTCTGATCTGATTTCAATTTATTTTATTGGTATATTCGGCTGAGGAGTGTCTTATTTGTTCAGCTCTTTCTGAAGCCTATCGGCCAACAGCGGAATTATTTTGTTAACATCTCCTACTATCCCCAGGTCGGCTACCTGGAAAATAGGTGCATATTTATCCTTATTCACAGCAATGATGTAACCGCTTTCTTCCATCCCTGCCAGGTGCTGAATAGCCCCTGAAATACCACAGGCAATATATAAATCGGGCCGAACCGTTTTTCCGGTTTGCCCAACCTGCCGTTCGTGCGGTATTACGCCGGCATCAACCATGGCGCGTGATGCCGATACTTCAGCTCCAAGCACTTGGGCCAGTTGTTTCAGCTTTTCAAAATTTTCGGCTGAGTTCACCCCTCGCCCACCGGATACCAGTATTTTTGCATCCGCTATATCGAGCAATCCTTTATCTGCTTTTACTTGCTGTACAAGTTTCACCTTAAACTTCGAAACATCAAAATTAACTTTCAATATTTCTACTTCGCCTTTACGACTATCATCGCGTTCGGCCTTTTGCATCACCCCGGGGCGAACGGTTGTCATCTGGGGCCGGTGTTCTTTGCTCACAATGGTGGCCATAAGGTTACCTCCAAAAGCCGGGCGGGTCATCAGTAGTTCGCCTTCTTCCCCAACCTCCAGGCGGGTGCAGTCGGCAGTAAGCCCTGTTGTAACCCTGGCCGATAGCCTGGGGCCCAGGTCGCGACCAATGGTAGTGGCGCCAATAAGAACAACGGAAGGTTTATACTGCTTAATTACACCGGCTAAGGCCTGTGTATAAGGTTCGGTGAGGTAATCGGCCAGCACGGCATCATCAACCACAATTACCTTATCGGCACCATAAGCAATCAGCTCATTTGCCTTATCAGTAACCTGGTAACCTGCAAGTACGGCAACCACCTGCTGTGCCGTAACTGTAGCCAGATCGCGTGCTTTTCCCAGCAGTTCGAGGGCTATGCCCTGTATTTTGCCGCCGCGTTGCTCCGCAAAAACATAAATATCTTTATATGCTGCATTATCCATTTTTATCGTTTTAAAAATTAAACCCTGGAGTATTTATATCAGGAACTTTTGTTTTAACCGGCTGATGATTATTCCAACGGCTTCATCGGCATCAACTTCAAACTGTTCGCCGGCACCTTTTACGCCTTTTGTAAAAGCCTTGTGCACCCGGGTCGGTGAACCTTTAAGGCCGAGTTTCGACTCATCAACAGTAATATTTTCAAAACCCCAGGTTTCCACATCCCGGTTATATGCTTCAACGATTCCTTTTACCGGCATATACCTGGCATGGTAAGCTGAAGCCAGCACAGTTACCAGGCAAGGCATTCCTGTTTCGAGTACCTGGTATCCTTCTTCGGTTTGCCGGCGAATGGTGAGGGTTTTGTCTCCATCATATTTCAGGTCTTCGAGGTAAGTAACCTGTGGAATGTCGAGCAGCTCTGCAATCTGCGGACCAACCTGAGCGGTATCGCCGTCAATAGCCTGCCGACCGGCGATAATAAGGTCGTATTCCAGGTTACGCAAAGCACCGGCCAATGCGTTCGAGGTAGCCAGTGTATCGGCTCCGGCAAATTTACGGTCGGTTAATAAAATGGCGCGATCAACACCCAGTGCCAGCGCCTCCCGAAGAATGGCATCGGCCTGGGGTGGCCCCATGGTAATAATTGTAACATGGGCATTAAACTGCTCCTTCAGCTGAAGGGCAAGTTCAAGCCCGCCTTTATCGTCGGGATTCATAATGCTCGGAACTCCGTCGCGGATCAGTGTTCCGGTTTGCGGATTTATTTTTATTTCCGTGGTATCCGGAACCTGTTTTGCACAAACTATAATTTTCATTTCTCTTACTTTTATTTAAACAAACTGGCCGAAATAACCATACGCTGCACCTCCGATGTACCCTCGTATATTTCGGTGATTTTAGCATCGCGCATCATGCGTTCAACAGGGTAATCGCGCGTATATCCATACCCGCCGTGAAATTGTATTGCCTTGGATGTAACCTCCATGGCGGTTTCGGAGGCGAAAAGTTTGGCCATAGCTGCATCCCCCGAATAGGGTAAGCCACTTTCCTTTTTAAAAGCTGCATTCCGTACCAAGAGCCGGGCTGCCTGAATTTTTGTTTCGAGCTCAGCAAGCTGAAACTGTGTGTTCTGGTAATTGCTGATTGACTTACCGAATTGCTTTCGCTCTTTGGTGTATTTAACGGTTTCGTCCATGGCGCCCTGAGCAATGCCTAACGCCTGTGCAGCAATGCCAATACGCCCGCCATCAAGGGTTTTCATAGCCAGGCCGAAACCTCCGCCAACTTTGCCCAGCAAATTCGATTTTGGGATACGGCAGTTGTTGAAAATCAGTTCGCAGGTAGCCGAGCCACGGATACCCAGTTTCTTTTCTTTCTTGCCGATGCTGAATCCGGGCGTATCCTTTTCCACGATGAAAGCCGAAATACCGCGTGTGCCCTGCGACTTATCAGTCATGGCAATAATGATGTACAATGAGGCATAAACTGGATTGGTGATAAAAATTTTCGTGCC
>CALCJE010000320.1 GCA_937965665.1 uncultured Bacteroidales bacterium | reverse complement strand
TTCAACCGGGGTTACCATGATGGAGGGCCCAAACATGTATTGCTGCTGAAATTCATTGCGCCAGCAGTTTTCGTCGGTTGTGTTATCAATCACCATGGTGCGGTTTACAGGCATCCCGGTTTTGTGCGCTTCTGCGAAAGCTGCATACAGGTATGGCATCAGCCTGTAGCGCAGCGAGATGTAGTTACGCGCAATATTTTCGATGCCTTCACCGTACGACCAGGGTTCTGAGCTGTTCTCGTTGGCTGCTTTATGTACCCTGAAAAAAGGACTGAAAGCGCCAATCGAAATCCAGCGCCCAAAAAGCCTGGCCGATGTTTCACCCATAAAACCGCCGACATCAACACCTGAAAATGCCATCCCGGTAAGCCCAAGCGAGTTTACAAGCCTGCATCCCAGCATCATATGCGCATCGCTGGCAAAGTTGTCGCCGGTCCAGATGGAAGTGTAGCGTTGTGACCCGGCATACGATGCCCTGGTAAGTGTTAGCGGGCGCCGGCCATTCATCAGGCTGCGGGTGCCCTCGTAGGTACTGCGCGACATCTGCATCCCATACACATTTTTTGCCTGCCGGTAACTGGCAAAGCGGCCTTCCCAGTCGAGGGTGAGTATGGATGGTGAAAATCCTCCGCCCCAGGAAGCAATTTCGTTCATATCAGTCCAGAACCCTCGACGCCAGCATCAATCATGGGTGCAAAATTATTGCCCCACCATTTGCGGACAACCGGTTTGGTAAAATCAGGGAAATGGCACCAGCCTGGCCAGACCTGTGCGGTGTAATCCTTTCCATCGGGATATTTGATAAAATAATTCTGCTTTACGCCTTCTTCGTATGCTTTATAGCCTTTTTCAACTTTAATCCCCGGGTCAATAATCACCGTGGTATGTACATTCATATTCTTAAGCTGGCTCAGCATCCCAGCCGGATTCGGGAATCTTTCCGGGTGCCATGTAAATACCTTGTACGCATCCATGTAGTGGATATCGAGATACAACACATCGAGCGGGATTTTCTTTTCGCGAAATGTGCGGGCAGTGTTAAGCACTTCGGTATCGGGAAAATAACTCCAGCGGCTTTGCTGAAAACCCATCGACCAAACCGGCGGGATGTTAATACGGCCGGTGAGAGCGGTATAGGCATTCAGTATCTGACTGATCTGCGAATGGTAAATAAAATAATAATTCATCTCGCCGCCATCGGCGCCAAAGGACGAGAACCTGTCATTCGAAGCCCCGAAATTAAAGGTACTGCGATAGGTGTTATCGAAAAAGATACCATAGCTGAGCCCGTGATGAACCCCGATATAAAAAGGGAAGGTTGAATACAAATCGTCGTCATCTACCTGGTATGCAGGGTTATCCGTATTCCAGTTCACGTGGGCTTCGCCACGGCGGTTGAGATTTCCTGTTTTTTCACCCAGGCCGATAAATTTTTCACCATCCTGCATCTTTTTATAAGTGGTCACTTCATCACCCACCCAATTGGTGCCAAAGGCTTCATCGTCCTGGTTTACCACCCGGTTGTCGGGTGTCAGGAATTTGAAACGTACAGGTTGTGTTGCGATTTCGAGTTTTAGCGAATCGGTAGCCAGCGTAACCAGGTCCTTGGTTTGCTGAATACTGAAGTTTACTTTCTCAGGATTTGAGATCATTGCGTACGAAAAATCAGTATCAAAATCTCCTTTTACAATCCTGATGCGAACCACTGATGGAGCGTAAACAGTTACCTGGGCCTTGCCAAATGAAGTTTCGATGATGAGCCCATGGTCAGTTTTCTTTAATTTTTTTAGGTTGCCCAAACTTGTATTGGGCAATTGCTGACTAAAGGAACCTAAGGTCATAATCAGGATGGTTAGGAGAATAAATACTTTTTTCATTTTTTGATTTTTTTTGTGGCTGTAAAATTACGAAGAAAACAGTTCATTGCCTTGTTATGGCAGGCCGTTGCATGAAATGACCGTTTAATTTTTGGCTTTGTTTTTACTACATTTGGTTTAAGGTGCTGATCCGAAATAGAAAGCAATAATAAAAGAAGTAGTAATGGCTCCCGGTTATAGGTTTAAAAATGCATTTTCTTAAGCGCTGAGCTGACTGCTTTCGGTGTGGATGTGCTTATTTGCCTGCCCTGCAGGATGCGGATCATCAATTACTATCTTTGCCAGCTTAAAATACCTGCCATGCTGTACCTGGTTTTTGCCCTGTTTTTTTCGACCTGCATCTTTATTACTTTCAAGTATTTCGAAAAATACAGTATCAATATTTTGCCTGCCATTGCCACCAATTACCTGGGCGCTTCGGTGCTTGGATATGTAAGCGGGAATGAAACGGCGGATGCAGCTATGCTGTTTCATCAGCCATGGGTATTTATTGCAGTTGCAACCGGCGCTGCTTTCATTCTCACCTTTGTGGTTTTTGCAGTTTCTACCCAAAAAGTAGGCGTTGCCATGACCGTTGTTTCGGGGAAAATGTCAATTATAATTTCGGTTGCTGTTGGCTATTTCCTGGTTTCGGAACCTTTGCATCTGCTTCAGATTGTAGGTATTGTGATTGCGTTGGCAGCATTTTATCTCACCAATGCAGGCCAGGGCAAGGTGAAGATCGAAAAGAGGTATCTCTTTCTTCCATTGTTTATTTTTATAGGAACAGGTGCCAACGACAGCCTGATGAAATTATCGGGCGTGTATTTTCCGGGCCGCAACGAAATAAATTTCCTCACAGTTACTTTTTTTACTGCTTTCGTGTTTGGTCTGGCACTGTTGCTGTTCAGTTTTTTACAGGGTTCGCTTAAATTTACTTCTAAAGATATAGCTGCCGGCCTGTTGCTGAGTTTCCTCAACTGGTACTCAACCTATTTTTTTATCAAAGGATTGAATGTGCTTCCAATCTCGCTTTTTGTACCTATATTTAATGCATCCATTGTGTTTATAGCAGCGGTTGCCGGGTATTTCTTCTTTAAGGAAAAACTTACAGTCACCAACAGGTTTGGAATTGTGCTGGCTGTGCTTGCCATTGCATTAATTGCCTTGTCCTGACGCTGAATTTTTATGTGGCTTGGGCAAAAAAAAAACAGGACATTGCTGTCCTGTTTCGCTTTACACATTGATTGCTTTTATTTTACCACAAAGAAATCGTCTTTCAGTTTTGTATTCATTTTAATGGACGAAACCACGAAAGCAATATTCTGGGGTCCCATGCTCTGCACCATTTTGTGGGGGAACATAATTCCATCAACAGCTTTGTAATCGCCTAATTCGGTAACCTGTTCCTTACTTTCGCTGCGAGTTTTGAAACCGGTTTTTACATCGTAATACTCAATTTCTTTTCTGGTTTCACCTTTGTTAACCTGCACTTTGTAGAGTTCGGTTTTGTCTTTCTGTTCTTCTATTCCGAGCAGTGTAACTGTATATCCCAGGGAAGTGTAATACATTTCGGGGAAAATCATCGAGGCTTCTTTCATGCCTGCTAGTTCATCACCTTCAATGGCTTTGGTTTCGCCGCTCATGGGCGAAGATGATACCCCTTTACCAGCATTATACACCTGCTTGGCAAATACCATGGCACCTGAACCAACCTGCATCAGCATTTTGTCGGGAGCTTTATAATAAAGGTCGAGCGAAATAGGCATATTCTGCATGGTGGCTCCTGAATTTATAGTTACATCTTTCACCTTTTTAAGGGCTTTGGCTCCGCCGATTACCTTGATGTAATTATTGATAACCTGTTCGCCGGTAACGCCTGCTGGTGCCGGTTTCAGCTTTTTATTCGGATCATACAGCTTGCCATCAATGTCGTAATACAGGATGGTTCCCGATTTAGCAAATTTCTGCAGTTTTGGGGCAATCTCTTCTGCTTTGCCAACCATCAGCAGGTAAGCATTGTCAGGACGAATATATTTCTGTGCTGCCATCTGAACGTCGGCCGGGGTAAGCGCTGCCAGTTTCGGAAGGTAGTTCGAATAATAGTCTTTTGGCAGGTTGTACCTTGCGGTATTAATTGCGAAATTGGCAATGGTAGCCGGACTTTCGAGCGAACGGCCAAAATTTCCCATCATATAATTGCGTACCATATTAAGCTCATCTTCGGGTACGGTTTCGGTGCGAAGCCTGTTCATTTCGGCCAGTATTTCGGTAAATGCACTGTCGGTAACCGGGTTACGAACTTCGGCGGAGGCACTAAATTGGCCCACCAACTTATCTGACTGTATGCTTGAATATGCTCCGTACGTCCAGCCATGCTTTTCGCGCAGGTTATTAAACAGCCTGAATGTGCCTCCTCCAAGAATGCTGTTGGTCAGTTTTACCTTTATTTCATCGGGTGAACCTGGTTTTAAATCAACAGGATAGGAAACACTGATGGTCGACTGAACGGCATTGGGTCTGTCAACCACAGCAACGGTTGTTTTGGCAGGTGCTTTCGGTGTGGGATAGCTTGC
>CALCJE010000319.1 GCA_937965665.1 uncultured Bacteroidales bacterium | reverse complement strand
TCATTATTCTTCTTTCCTTTCAGTTCCTTCGGGTTATCACCATTATTTTGTTTCTGGTCTTTCCCTTTAGGAATATCCTTCAGCTCAATTGGCCTTGCTACATCCGAAATGCCGTCAACATAATAAGGAACTTCAGT
Source organism: uncultured Bacteroidales bacterium (assembly GCA_937965665.1). Lineage (GTDB taxonomy): Bacteria > Bacteroidota > Bacteroidia > Bacteroidales > UBA4417 > UBA4417. The sequence goes on along the minus strand of CALCJE010000319.1, from coordinate 8,129 downwards.
GGTGTTGAGCGTTTCTTCCACACGCTTGGCCGCTTCTTTGCTGGTGAAGTATCCAAGCCGTACTTTATACAACCCATCATCATACACAATAAACCAGCGTTTCAGGGTTAGCTTCAACAGGTCGCTGGCCAGCCGCTCGGCATGTACCTTCGAGTCGAAAGCACCGGCCTGTATAAAGAATTTGGTAGGTTCGGCCTTGCTGATCTCGTCGATTGGCGGAACCACAACTTTACCGTCCTTGGTCTTTTTAACAGTCTTGACTGGGATTATCTCAGCAGGCTTTGTTTCTTTTGTTTTTTCAGGTTCGGTAACTTTTGGCTTGCTTTCTTTCTGTTCGGGCAGCTGGGTTGGTACTACCTTTGTTTCTGCAGCTTTTTCGGGTTTTGTAACAGGCTGTATTTCGGCAGGCTTTTGTGTTGCAGGCAAGGTTTCAGCTTTTGGCTGATCTTTTATGATTGCTCCCTTGGGTTTATTCACGTAGAACTTAATACCTGTCGACCTGAGCGATTTTTCAAGTTTCCGGGCTTCGTCCTTTGTGGTGAAATACCCTAACCGAACCTTGTAAAAACCGTTACCGCAGGCAATAAACCATGGCTTGCCGGTTTCTTTGATCAGCTTGGCAGCAAGTTTTTCGGCATTGGCCCTGATCATAAATGCTCCTGCCTGTACAAAATACCCGTTGTTCACATTGGCACTGTCACAATCCATGAGTGGTGTTGAAGCAGTTTCTTTTGTTGTTTTTACTTCAGGTTTCTGTGTTTCTGTTGCCTGTTGTTTGTGCTGTTCAAATTCGGTACCTGCCTGTGGCTGAGCCTGGTTCGCAGCATTGGGCAATTCGGAAATGTAGTATGAAATATCCTTGGTATTCAGCGTTTCCTTAGCTGAATTGGCAGCCTCCCGCGATCCGAAATAACCGGTGCGTACCTTGTACCAACCATCTTCGGTTTCGATAAACCATTTCTGCGAGGTGAGTTTTGTCAGATCTTTCACCAGGCGGTCGGCATTCTTTTTATTTTTAAATGCACCGGCCTGGATAAAGAACTGGTGGGTAGCTGTTGCTGCCGGGGCTATATCTGCCGGAGGAATGGTTACAACTGCTTCTTTTACAATCGGTTTCTTTTCCTCAACAACAACCGGCTTCTTTTCTTCAACAACCACCGGTTTTGGCTCTTCTTTAACAACTGCCTGTGTTTCAGCAACCGGTTTCATCAGCTGGAATTCGATATTATCGATGATATCTCCGTTTTCAGATTGATGAATTTCGAAATCAAACCGTTTAGGAACCGAAACATATTTCAGCTTTGCCAATTGCGCTTTGTCAACTTCGGCATAATAAGTTCCGGGTGCAAGTCCCAGGTAATTAAAATAGCCATCCGATTCGCTCTGGGTCCTGGCAACAAGGTTATCGTCCTGGTCAAAAATGTTAACCTGTATACGGCCCTGAGCCCTTACGCTGGCGCCATTGCGGATGTATACCATACCGTTTATTTCGCCCATTACCTTTACAGGAATAAGGAGCAGCTTAAACTGGTTGGGGTCCATCATAATGCTGATGGTTTTATTTTTAATCTGCCATGCTATATTGTCGAACTGGGTATCACTAAATTCGAGCATATAGCTTGCAAATGGCTCCAGGTCCATGATGCGGATAATGGAATCCCTGGAGTCGGGTAAAATTCTTCCGCCGTTAATACGCGTATTGAGGCCCGAAACCATTGGCTCATCGTCGTCGTGCAGGTTGTTATTGTTAATATCGAGGAATGGAACTATGGACAAGCCTGCTCTTCCGACCTGGGTGCGCATATCGGCAATAATCCTTCCGTTTCCGCTACCAAAGGCGAAGCTTCCCCTGGCGTTTTGCCCGGTAACTACACGGTTTTTCGATACCCAGGCGCTAACGCTGGCTTGTGCAAATGAAAAATCGTACCTGAATGTGAGCTGAACGCTGTTGATGTTGTTGCGTATGTTGTTTTCCCACACCAGCGAAAGATTTGCTTTAGGTGAGAAGTTATTTTCAAGTTCAACCTTGGTAAAAACAAGTTCCTTGTTGGTGAAATCGTATTGCGCCTGTGGGCGGAAGGATAAAGTGCGGAAAAAGCGGAAACCCAGGCCCAGGTTCCCGTAAACATAAAGGTCGTTCGAGCGAAGCCAGTTGGCATTACCTGTGAAGTTGGCACTTACCCCTTTTACAAAGGTTGAAAAGGTAGCTTCGGCGGTGGAATAGTTTGTTTCCTTGAGGATATTCTGCCCGTACGAGAAACGGGTATAGGCCATAAATTTATTGATCTTTACAGGGATCGACATCCTTATTTTTCTTTCTTCGAGGTAATTGAAGATGATGGCTTTCTGTTCGTTCGCATATTTGGTATAGTCGATGTCGAAAACGAAATTGTTGGGCGTGTTGTAGCTGAAAAGCGCTTTGGTTCGCACGCCATAGGCATATTCCCCGTTGAACAGCAAATTATTAAAAATCTGGGCTGAGCCGGTAACAAATGGTATTGATGGCGACGATGTAATTGATGAAAGGTATTCGTAACCGCCGCCTACGGTTACATGCCGGTTGATGCCGTAATTTACTTCGGTTCGCGAAAAGAAACTCTGAACAGTATCCTGCACCAGCGCGCCGGCGGCAGTATACTGGAATTCGCCTTTGGGAAGGAAATTATAAGGAACGTTAATGGTCTGTTCTCTTTGTCGTTCTTCGCCCCAGGGCCCGTAAAATTTCAGCATTACGTTCGATGAGCCATACACCAGCGGAATATCAAATTTGAAGAACCCCGAAGCATCGGCAGTGGTAAAATCGACCACCACGTTGTTAATGTAAAGTTCAACAGTCCAGCCCGGCTCAGTGAAATCGGACATGGTATAGCTGCCAACGATCGCCTGAACGAAGTAGGAGTGTTGGTTACTACAGCGCCCACCAGCGGCGAATATATACTTGCGATTGATTTTGAAGCTATTTTCCCGACAATTACCTGCTTCACCACCTTGGTATCGTTGTTAGCCCACCGCCAGTGGTACTGTTGCTGCCTTTTCTCGAAATGATTTTTTGATGAATAGTTAAGTTCAATATTGGTTTCTCCGCCCAGGAATTCAGTACCCACGGCCAGCATAGCACGGTTTTCGGTTGGCCCGTTGCTTACCTGGGTCGAATAAATTGCCCAGTCGGCCATACCACCCCGAAAAACATGGTAACGTCTTTTATAGTTGGTATCTACTTTAATTTCGCCTTTAAGCCGGCTTATGTTTTTTCGCATTTGCTCCAGGCGGAGCTCTTTTATAACCGGTAATTCATGTGCCGTTTTCAGTTCAACGGTAAGGCTGCTGAAGTTGAATTTACAGTCGAGTCCGAACAGCCTTCCATATTGATCGACCCTGAGTGAGAGCCCGGTAGTTTCGAAATTAATAAGCTCCTCGTCAGTGAGTTTTACAAGTTTCCCATCAACAAATACCGAATGCCCTGGCATGCTGATGATATATTTGTTATTCTCATCCAGGAAAAAACCACTGATCGTATCGTTAAATTCAGAAGTTTTCTGGTTTATTTTCAGGCATTGAAAAATCTGGGCAACCGGCAGGTAAACCTGGTCGTTACGATAAACGGCAGTTACATCATAGCCACCGATACCCTGTACCGCGAGATAAACCGAAATTTCCTCGTAATCATCAGCCGAAACCTGGGCTTTTGTTTTGTTTGGCAACAAAAGTAATATTGCACAGGCTAGTGAAAACAGGAAACTACGGGTATGCACATTCCACACCAGCCTTTGCGGCAGCTTAACAGCGCTAATGCGATTGGTATGAAAATGCCTGAAATACATGAACTACTGCTGGGCGAAGGTTACTGAAAAATACCCGATATAATTTCCGGCCGGATTTGCAATACTGTTACCCACAGTTAACGTTCCACCAATCCTGACCTGTATGGGTGAGGCGGGATTCCTGGTATTGATAAACGGGGAGTTTGGTATGCTGTTGCCAATATGCAGCAGCAATGTTCCCCCGTTGTTTCCGTTAAGCAACACATCCGGACCGTTTACAATATTGATCAGCGCTCCGGGTAGCGCCCTGATTTCGAATATAGCCGGGTAATACGAATATCCCATATTTACCGGGATAATATCGCCGGTAACCGATCGTGAGCCTTCCGGATCAATGATGATTTTACCACCGGTAGTTCCCTGTATAATGGCACCAAAACTCAGGTTCTGAAATGTTGAAACCTGCAGCGGGCGTGGCGGGTCCTCCTGTGCCGAAGCAGTAATACTAAGTAAGACCAAAACCATACAACTTAAAATAAGTCGCATGGTCGTTGCATTGATACTTTTATATAAGGAGTTACTTGTCATCATTTTGGAATATAAATTTTAATTGAATTTATTCCCTGTGTCGATTGCAGGCTCAGGATGTAAATTCCCCCGGTTAACCTGGTATCAATTTCGTGCTGCCCGTTTCCATATAAATCCTGCTGCAGCATTACCTGGCCGAGTACGTTATGGATAGTTAACCTCGATTCATTAACGGATGGCAGGTTAACATACACTTTGAGCTTCCCGTTTTCGATGTTTGCATAAAATACATTGCCTTCATTAATAATGCCGGTGATCTCTTTTTCGGAGAAAAGGAGTGCGAACCGGTTATTTAAAGAGCCCGGGCTTATATTTACGCGGTAAGTTGGGATTTGTTGCAGGTTCAAAACCCGGCCTGTGGCATCATCAGCCAGGTACACATTCAATCCTGATGGGATGTTGTCCAGATTAGTAGCATTCAAAATGACCCAACCTGCTTTTTCAGTTTTTATGCCAAGCGGAACGCGGGTAATACTATCAGCCGGCAAAGGCAGCGCACTGATCGAAAGAAAATCGGTTTGCGGAGTTACTGTATATAAATTGGGCACATTCAGGTCAGTGTTCATCAGCTTCAGTGCATCAAGCATCTGGTCGAATCCTTGCGATGCATTGGCATCAAAATAAACAACTACAGGGTCGATAACATTTTTGTTTTCATAAGCCGCCGAAAGCCGCACCAGGGGCTGATCCTGCGCTGTTTCCGACTTATGAAATGCCGGCGCCAGGTTATTGATCCGAACCCGGTTGTCCATTGCCAGCGTGGCTGTAACCGGGTAACTGCCGTTCGATACGTGGACAAAAAATCCCTGCATGGATGGGATAATCCCATTTGCAATACCGTTGCTCGAAATGCCATTGATATAGGTGCTGTAAGTTCCTGTATACTGATCGGTTGTGGATGCATCAAAATAGTACAACGCATTATCGATGTTGGTCTTTGTCCAGCCTGATGCAGCATTCCAGTTGATAGGAGAGGGGTATGGGTTGCCTGCCAGGTTGAATCCCTTGGTATAAACCCGGTTATGGTTATACAATGTCCTCGTTAAGTTACCACTATTAACAATACCGGTAGCATTTATGGTTTTTGCTGCTGCATTGGCACCCATGTTTGCAGCATAACCGCTTACAGGTACCAAAGGATTAGCCGCTGTTATGTATTTTACCCATCCTGACGAATAAATGGAAATGCCGGCCGAATCCCTGTGGTTATCTTCATCATAGGCATAAAAAGTAGGGAAGGTGGCTGCCAGGTCAACATCATCAGCAAACTCGTTCACTGTTGCCGACTGGAATGGCGAGCTCAGGTACTTGTACCCGAAGCCCGAAGGCAGGTACCGTTGCATGGTTACATTTCCGGAAATGGATCCGGTTCCTGTGCCATCAACCAGGGCTGTTTGAGCTGCGGTTGAAGCAAGGGTAAGGTTGCCACCTGAAACCAGGTTACCCGAAACGGTACTCACCACGCCTGTAACGTTCAGAGGTCCCTGAAGTGTAACGCCTGCGGCGTTGTTGATCGTTAAACCTTTAATGGTATTGCCGCTGAATAAATTAGTTCCTATTACCTGTGCTGCTGATCCCCTCATTTCAATGGTACCGGTAGTAGCAGTAAAAGTACCGCTGTTGGTAATGGTGCCGGCAATTTGTAATGTATTGTTCGTAACTGTTAACGAAGCGTTGCTCGAAATATTAATGTTTTTTACAGCTCCTGTTGCACCTGTGCTTAACACCGGTTTATTGGCAACATTAGGAATTTGTATATTCGAACTCAGGTTGGGTAATGAGCCGCACGACCAGTTACCGGGTACATTCCAGTCGGTGCTGATGGCTCCGGTCCAGACCTGTTGTATCACAGTAACCGTCACTTTTGTTCGGGTGAGGCTCAAACAGCCTGTACCTGCATTCGATTCGGCATAATAATCGCCCGATGTAAGCAACTGCGAGTTGGGTAAAACTGTACCTCCGGTGGGTGTAGTAAACCAGGTTACTGTTGAACCCGAAGGTGGTGTTACCTGTATATCGGAAACTGTTGAATTGTCGCAGAGGATTTGTGTGGACACTGCTGAAGGCGCAAGTGGCAACAATGTAAAGTTAATTAAAACATCATCAGTTGATACACAAGCACCGTTGCTTATTGTCCAGCGGAGTTTGTACGATGTACCGTTAAGTCCAATAAACTGGCTGGTTTGGCTGGTAGGAGTTATCAAGGTACCGCCTTTGCCACTTACTATGCTCCAAACGCCTGTGCCGGTTGTAATACCGAGTGGATTTGCATTGAGGGTTGCCGAAGTAATACCGCAAAGAGCCTGATCAGGGCCTGCATCAGCGGTTGTGGGTATTGCATTCACGGTTACAGTGCTTGCATCCACAACACCATTTCCGGCACCATTGTTATAAGTGAACGAGGTAAGCTTATACACTCCTGGTATTGGTGTTGGCAGGATGTATGGCTGCGCTGTAATTGTCACCGGTGGTTGGGCAACATTGTCGACTGAATAGTTTAGCACATAACTGAACGGGATTGCTGTCGGACTTACAAACGAAATGGGAATTCCTGCATCGCCGCATGTAGGTCCTGTTGGATCGAGTTTCGCCTTAGGCCGAAGCAGGCTTAAGGAAGCAAGGGTATAATTATTCGATCCTGCTGAAGTTACCAGCGCAGAGGTTGAAGCTGTTCCGTTATAATCGTCTCCGGCAGCTGTGGTAACCACCTGTCGCCAGCTTCCTATTGAATACGAACTAATGGTAATGTCCGACAGACCGTTCTGCGTAACCAACGGGGTTATATCGCTTTCGGGATTCCAGTTAATATTAATCACTGATTTACCCCCTGCAATAGACTGAACATTCCAGTATTCTTTTGAACTTACACCTTCGAGAGGTGCAGTAAAGCTGTTGAAAGTAGGATTGGGATTATTATACGAGGCTGTCCAGAGGATTGTTCCTGATTTGGACGAAGAAAGTCGGAGCCTGTTACCAGCCACATTCCCGATTCCGGATTTGTAAATGCCCAGTGGGTAGAGAAAATCGTCGCCCTGGTTAATTTTTTTCGATAACGGACCATTAACAAAAGATACGGAACTGCCTCCTGCCGGAATAACACAGTTTATTGCGGTGTTGGTGATTTTTAATGTTCCGCAATTCCAAGGTGCATCAGGTATTGTATTGATCAAACCATTGGTAAGATATAAATTGCCTTTTACTTCGACCGCACCACCCGTGTTAACACTGAGACCTGCAGCATTGTTGATTTCAAAATTATTGAAAGCATTTGTTCCGGTAAAATTACCCAGGCTGCCACCTATGGTCTGTAAGTTTGAGCCCTGGTACGAAACTGTTGCCGTGTTGCCGCTTCCACTGTTAAATGATCCGCTGATCAGTTCCATGGTTCCCTGTATAAAGAGTTCACGGTTGTTAACACTGTTATCGAGAATGGGACCATTAATTTTCAGCGATTTGCAGATGGTAAGATCTTTAGCAGGTAGTACGCGGGTCCCGGTTCCCGAAACCAGGATATTGGGTACGCTGTTATATAAATCGGCTACAATAGTATAGGTACCGCTACCGCTATATTCAATTGTGCCATTGTTTGCACAGTCGAGGAATTCAGTATAAATGCCCGCAGGAAACGAACCTGCCTCCAGGTACAAAGTGCCACTGCCATCAACCGTACCCAGGTTATGCCCGAAATAAGGTGAAACAATTTTGAGCTTGTTATTAATGGTTGTCCGGTATGCCTGGCAGAAATTGCTGTTAGCAGTAACTTCGTGATTTACAATAACA
>CALCJE010000318.1 GCA_937965665.1 uncultured Bacteroidales bacterium | reverse complement strand
GTCGGCATCTTCAGCTATCTGAACAATATTTGATTCCAACTGGTAACAAGGAGTTGAAAACAGCCTGTGTTTTTCATCATAAACCACATCCCCGTGTTTGGTAGCTACATGGGTGGCTCCCATGGCCCTCACATTTGCAGCATCACCTTCGTCGGGGCCCACGGTAATGGTAGCATTGGCAACTATTTTAGCCAGCAATACCGGCGATATGCACAAAGCCCCGATGGGTTTGTATTTACTCATGGCATCGCGCAATACTTTGGCTACCTGCGGCAGTACATCACAATCGGCCCCTTTAAATGCATACGAGCAGAGATTTTTAGCAACCCCAAATCCCCCGGGAAAAATCAGGGCATCGAAATCGCGCAGATCCAGTTTATTAAGCGGCTGTATTTTGCCACGGGCTATCCTGGCGCTCTCAACAAGCACATTACGGGTTTCGGGCATTTCGGCTCCTGTGAGGTGATTCACCACATGATGCTGGGCAATGTCGGGTGCAAAAATCCGGTATTCAGCACCATTTTTCGAAACGGCATACATGGTCATTACGGCTTCGTGGATCTCGGACCCATCGTATACACCGCAACCAGCGAGAATAATTGCAAAATTTTTCATACCAAAAAGAACGTTAAAACATGAAACTACAAGGTTTTACTTGCGCACTAAAGAGTAACTTCGTGTCAGGCTTCCTACAAATTTAAACGTTTAATTCACTTTCGCAACAAAACTACAGTCTAATTTTTTTTAGCCATAAGCAGAAAGGATTCAATATTTTTGTACTTGCAACAAGCTGCCGATTTCGCATAAAAATTGAAATTTAACACCTTGATAATGATGCTTTTCAGCGCAAACCCCAAAACGACATTATTAATCCGGAAGCTTTAGTGTACTTATAATTAGTTGGATAAATTCATGTTAAATTGTAAGCAACCATGTGTGGACGATTTTCGCTTACCGCAAATGAAGCAGAACTAAATCTGCGTTTCGAACTCGAAGGAGGTGAAGCCCCTTATGTACCCCGTTACAACGGCGCGCCCACCCAACTGCTGGCCGTTATTACAGGCGAAAGCCCGCACCGGCTGAGCTATCATCGCTGGGGGCTGATTCCTCCCTGGGCCAAAGATATTTCTATCGGCAATAAAATGATTAACGCCCGGGCCGAAACCATTACCGAGAAAGCATCGTTTCGCACACCCTTGTTCAGCAGGCGTTGCCTGGTGCCGGCTGACGGATTTTATGAATGGCAGCAGGATACCGGCAAACAGCCCTACCGGATTTTTGTGAAGAGCAATGCGCTTTTCGCGATGGCCGGCTTGTGGGAACGCTGGAAATCGCCTGCCGGCGAAGTGGTTGAATCATTCAATATTATTACCACCGAAGCCAACGAATTTATGAAACCCATACATAACCGCATGCCCGTTATCCTGAAACGTGAAGATGAGAAAACCTGGCTTGAGAGTAAAGATTCAGCCGAAATCCTATCGTTGCTCAGGCCTTACACGGCCGAAGATATGGATGCTTACCCTGTTTCGAAACTGGTAAACTCACCCAGGAACGAGGGTAAAGAAGTTTGGGTAAAAGCAGGAGATTAGGATGTTCCCTTTTGTAAATCGTTAGGATGCCCGGCACAAATAACACTAATCCACAAATGCTGTAGTTGATTCACTCAAAATATTTAATCGTAGGATTTTACAATTTCCCCTTTCCGGTTAATCAGGTATTTTTTTTCGCTTTCCTGAACCAGGGCAAATCCGTTCCTGAAATCGGAAGCATCATCGTATTTGATCGGGATCACCAGGTTGCCGCTTACATCAATAAATCCAGCTTTTTTGTTAACAGAAACCAGGGCCAGGCTATCGGCAAAGGGTAAGGCTATATCATATTTTGCATCAACTACGGTTTCGCCTTTTGTATTCAGAAAGCCTACTTTTTTATCCTTCACAAATTGGGCCAACCCGCACGAAAAGTTACCCAGGTCTTCAAAAACCGCCTCGGTAATCTTATTCCCGCTCACATTTATAATCCCTCTTTTACCGTTTTTCTGGTAATAAGCGTAGCCACCGGAAAAAGTGCCAATATTTTCATATTCAAAAGGGATAATAACTTCGCCTGTTTTATTGATTACGCCTACCTTGCCATTTTTTAAAACTGCAGCCATTCCCGACGAAAAATTGCCTGCATCGTCGTATTCCAACGGAATAACCTCCACCCCTTTTTTATTTATAAATCCAACTTTACCGCCAAATTTTACTTTCGCCAGCCCATCGAAGAAACCTGTAATTTGATCATATTCTTTTTTGGTAATGCGTTTCATATCCAGGTCGTATAAAGAAAAAGCGCCTCCTACAACCTGGTCATTTTCAACCTTTATCTTGTCAATTGCATAAACAAGCGTGTCGTTAAACTGTATAAGATCATAAACTGCAGGAATTTCATCACCATATTTCCTAACCAGTCCGAGGCTGTTATATTTTTTAACGAAAAAAAACTCTGTCCCTGTGTTAGGCTCTTCAATTAACTGTATTTCTGAGTATTGAGGCTTTACTACAAATACTGTAGCAAATGAGCTATACACTCCATAATTAACGCCATGGTAACTTTCCTTTACTCCTACATACAAGCTATTGCCACTTTCGTTGACCCACTGCAGGTTTGTGATAATCATATCATCATCAATACCAGGGAAAAAGGTAATATCTTCTCCTGTTTTCGAGATGAGCATAGGCACAAAACCTTTGGTAACAATAGCCTCATAAAAATCGGGCGCTGTATTTTTAAATTCGCCTGCCTCGTCGTAATCAAAAGGTAAAACCTGCTTCCCGGCTTTGTTGATATAGCCATATTTAGTATAGGTTTCGGTGCCGGAAGCTTTCTTTTTTGAAACAGCCGCCAGGCCGTTGGAAAAACTGCCTGCATCTTCGTAAATAGCCGGAATAACCATGGCTCCGGCGGGATTAATAAATCCCCATTTGCCATTTTTCTTAACGGCGGCCAGTTTTTCGCTGAACGACCGTGCTTCCTGGAAAGACATAGGAATAACCAAAGCGCCTGATTTATTTATAAAGCCTATGGTTTTTTTGCCATCCTTTTCGTTACCAACACAAGCAAGACCTCCATTAAAAGCCAAAGCCACGTTAAATTTTCCGTTAGGCGGCACTATTTCTTTTCCTAAGGTGTTGATGAACCCCGCCCCTTTATCCGTTTCAACTGCAGCCATTCCTTCGGTAAACTGGTATACTTTTTTGTACGCCGGCAGTGCTTTAATCATTTTACCGCTGACAGAATCGGCTATATAGTATAACCTGAACTCTTCATCATAGCTGATTTTTACAGGTTGTTGTGCGGTTTTGGGTTTTGAAGGGGTAGCCTTTTTTGTGGTTTGAGCCTGAAGCGTTGCCCCAAGCAGGAGAACTGCAAGGATTACCAAAGTTATTTTCATAATGGCTGATTTAAGGGATAAAAGTTGAGTTTGACCAGGAAAAAGACAGCCGGCAACTACATCTGTATGCCGCCGGCTGCCAGGAAAGGATATGGAAACTATTTTACCGAATAAAATTTAATTTCGCTGCCATCTACTTTATAAAACATCTCGGCGCCTTCGCTAAAATGTGGAATATCGTAAAACAAAAGAGCTCCACCTTCAAGCCCGCGTATTACCATTTTGTCGAGATCAATAGCTGCAAATTCCTTAAATTTTCCGTCGGCAGCATTTCCATCAGTAAACAGGGCATAGTCGGAATACAGATCATCAGCTTTCATTTCGTACGAAGCCGGATAGTATGCCATTGTGGGAGTTTTAAGCACTCCTTCGGTTTTAACAGCCACGGGATCAATTTTCACAACCCCCTTTTCGCAATTCAAAATTATTTTGTTCTGTTTGTGGAAGTAATACATTTTCCAGGCGTCGCCTACTTTTTCCTTCGAAACCGGAACACTACTTACCACATTACCGTTTTTGGGATCAAGAATAAAGAAATTTTTATCGGTTGAACAAAACACCTTGCCATCAATTAACTGTGTTCCCGCTATAAAATCAAATCCATCCTTTGCACTTTTCGAAATGCTTTCGCTTGACCATTTTTCCTTACCTGTGGCTGCATCGTAAGCAATTATGCCATACTTATCCTTGTTGAGGTATTCGTGCCTGAAAATTGATGGTCCGCTGCTCTGAACATGGTCAACACATTTCACAGCATCGCCACCATAGCTCATGATGACCGTTTCATCAGTATATATGAGCGTAGGGATTTTTTGCGCATCCGGAAACTTTTTTGAATCCCACAGCTTTTTCCCACTGCCGGCATCATAACACGATACAATGTTTTTTGCCTTATCAACCACAAAAGCCTTGCCGTTGCTTATAACCGGATCGGGGGCTGGGAATGGGGTGAGATAAGCTTTAGTAAGATTATTTTTTATTTCGCTGGTTGCAAAAGATGCTTCCCACATCAATTCACCGTTATCCGGGTTTAATACCGTAAGTCCTGAACTCGAGTTCATGTTGGGATCGTGCTCCACAAACAATTTACCATCCTGGTAGGTCATTTTGATAAAGGGCGTAAGGTCGATCCAGTCGAATGCATAGGCAATTTTGTATTGTTTGTTCCACAGCAGTTTATCGGTTTTGGCATCGTAGCCTTTGAAATTCATTTTCCATTTCGGAAGGGCAGCGCCCAGGAAAGCATAAAAATTGCTGGTTTCGCCCTGCATCAGCACGTACATATTTTTCTCGGGAATATCGATAATAGTAGCGTGCAGGCGGTCGGCCATAAATTTCTTCTTGTTGAAATAGGGCTCAATATCAGTTACTTCTTTACCATCAGAGGTGGTGAGGTAGGTTTCGGTTTCCTTGCCGGTGATCACTTTTACCAGGTCGTAATATTTCATGATAAAACAATCAAATTCCTTTGCTTTACCGGTAAGGGAAATGTTTTTGGACCAGATCAGCTTACCGTTATTCACATTTACGAGGTCGACACTCTCCTTTGTGGGCAGCAGAACACCATTGGTTAATGGGTCGTAGTAAGTGCTGAATCCGGTAGAGAGTTCGTATTGCCCGAAGTCGGATACATACTTATCACTGCTCCAAAGCACTTTACCGGTTTTGCCGTCGATAAAATACTTGGTTGCCACTGCTTTTTTGGTGTCTTCGTCAAATACCAGCACCACGTTGGCTTCCTTGTTCCAGTATTGGTTTGCGAACTTTTCGTTTTTATAATCCTTTTTAAAATTGGTTTGCCAGAGAATCTTTCCTGTAATACCATCCATCATCAGCATATCCGATTTGGTTGAGCACAGGAAAAACTTAAAGTCGTTGGTATGAGTATACCAGTGTGTTGAAGGGGTGAACGGAAGTTTTACCGTGTTTAATTCCTTAAATGAAGGGCCCCCAGCCAACAAATTACCTGCAGTGAACAGAAGCAGGATGAGGAAGAATGATCGACTAATTCGAATGATCAGGTTTGTTTTCATAGGTGTTTATTTTAGGGTTTTTACCAATTTGTTTCGGTTAACAGCATTGCTTTTGAGGCACCTCCCAGCAGGCAGTCAACATACATTTTCATGTATGTATCCGCTTTTTGTTTTCCGTATTTAGCTGATAATGTATTGTATATATCGTAGTTTAAACTGCTTTTGTATGGATCCATCAGGTAAACATAGGTATAGCTGCCATCCGCATTTTTTCTGACGGGTTTCTGCATGCGTACCGTTGCTTTTGCCTGTGGATCGGCTGCTGTGCCAGCAGGAGAAAGGTAGTTTTTGTTAAAATCTTCAAACTGCATTACTTTATCGGGTTTTACAGGATTCAGAACAATAAGTACCGTATCATTAGCTGTTGCACGTTTCACCGCAGGTGTGCTGTTATTCCAAATGTCGCGGTACACTTTCCAGCTGCCTTTTTCTTTTCGCCAGGTAACCACGTATTTACCCTGGTCCACCATTATATTGTTGGGAACAAAAAGGCTGTATTTGCCTTCTTCAATGGCCAGGTCACCATACTGCAGGGCTGCAGTGGTTTCAAAATTCACTTTTATGATGCCCATTTGGCGGGTTGCATTCCAGAATTTGCCAATAGCCGCCTTTCCATCCAGTATTTCACTGTTGGCCGGAAACAGCCTGGCTTCAGAGGTATAGTAATCAAATAAAGTAGTTGTATCGCCTTTGGCAAATGCCTCCATCATCTTTTGGTTGGCATCTTTTATCGTACTGCTGATGTCAGTTGGAGACTGTCTGCAGCTGGAAAAAGTCATTGCAAGGCCAGTAAAAACAAAGATGTAACATAATTTCTGTAACATTCTCATGGTTGCTGTTTATTTGAAAAGTTGATGAAATGTGTGAAACATATTATGACCTGTATAAATTTTGGCAGATAAAACTTTCAGGATTCAGTTGGATGGATAATTTGAAGGGACCTGGTGAAGCAAGCATGCAATGTTGTTCCATACCGGTTATAATTATCAGTTAAAGGATGTTATGACAAATGTCAGGAGTAAAAACAAACCTGTCAATCACCCTTTAATGTGATATTAACCCTACTTCCGAAATTAAGATGGATGTAATAATTACTTCATGCACCTGAGCAGTGCCTCTGTGCGGGTCCGCACCTGGAGTTTCTGGTAGATTTTCCTTACGTGAGTGCGAACCGTCTCGATGCTGATAAATAATTCGTTGGCAATTTCCTTATACAGGAATCCCTTCGACAGATATGCCAGAATTTCTTCTTCCCTGGCGGTAAGGTTAGCTTCGGGAAAATGCTGGTTTACCGGGCGGGCAAAGGTTTGAACCACTTTTCGGGCTATTTCGCCACTCATAGGCGAGCCTCCGTTAACCAGTTCAGTAATGGCTTCGAGCAATTTTGCCGGTTGTGTTTTCTTGAGCAGGTAACCTGTAGCGCCGGCAGTTAGCGATTTAAATATCTCTTCCGTATTATCGAAAACAGTCAGCATCATAACCTGTATCTCGGGCCACATGTTTTTAATGCCAACCACGCATTCAATACCATTCATCCCCGGAAGGTTAATATCCATTAAAACCACCTGCGGAAAATTTTGCGGAATAATGCTGAGCGCTTCTTCGGCTGTAGGGCAGGCAGCTATACATTCGTAACCATCGGAACCATCAATCAGGATGTGCAATCCATCACGTACTGCATCATCATCCTCAACAATCATAACTTTGATTCCGCCCGACATGGTAATTTATATTTTAATAAAAAAGATGTATCGCAAAGATACTATGCGAAACCATTACCCGCATCACCCTTTAATGTGAATTATCCTTTGGGTTGATTTTTACCGAAAATTCAATTGTTGTTCCGCTCCCCACTCCTGATTTAATATTAAAACTGCCTCCAAGTTCCTCAATCCTTTTGTGCATATTTGTTAAACCGTTACCCCAGCCGCTGATTTGTTCTATATTAAAGCCAACACCGTTATCTTCGATTACAATTCTCAGGTTTCCTTTTTCTGTAAACAAACTCATGTGTACTTTGCCGGCACCGGAGTGTTTTACAATATTATGGAATGCTTCCTTAACGGTTAAAAACAAATTACGCCTTAACTCTGACGACATGTGTAAGGACGGGATTTCTGCAGGAAATGCAAAAACCCCTTCAATTTCAGCTGATTCGAGGTAGGACGAGGCATGCTGGCGAATGTACGAAGTAAAGCTGTCTAAGGTGTCGTTGCGCGGGTTCATGGCCCAGATAATCTCGCTCATTTCGTCGACAACGCCACCCGAAATTTCAGAAATCTGGTCAATGAGTTGTTGTGCTCTTTCGGGCTCTCTTTGTTTTTTGGCCAGCTCGCTGAGTATCGAAATGCGTGTAAGGCTGGCACCGACTTCGTCGTGCATGTCCTTCGATATCCGGCTTCGTTCTTTTTCGATGGCATATTGTCTTTCCATTTCCCTGATCCGCGACTGGTATTGCATGCGCTGCACCTGTTTTACAACCAGCATTGTGAGAATTACCAGGCTGATGGCCGCAACAGCCATAAACCACCAGGTAGCATAAAAAGGCGGGGTTATGGTAAAGGAAAGCAATAGCCGGGGCTGGCTCCAGTTCAGGTACATATCGGCACATTTCACATAAAGCTGGTATTTGCCAGGCGGCAGGTTGCGATAAGTAAACGAGGGGTCATTAACAGGTTTACTCCAGTCGGCCTGGTAACCTTTCAGCAAAAAGGAAAACATGAACGAACCTGCGTTGAGATAATTGGTTGAAAAAACTTTACCGCTGATATGCGGTGCCAGGCGGCTGAGTTTAAATACCGGGTTGGCTGGCGGAATGCCGGGTGTAAAAGCAGTATCGGAAACCGTAAGAGAGATCAGCTGAACCGATGGGGCTTTTTTACCAGGAGTAAACTCCAGTGGGTCGATATGGTTTATTCCCTGTATCCCGCCAAAGTACAATTGATCGTACCCGTTACTGCATGCCGCGTTATAATTGAATTCGAGCGATTGCAGGTTATTTTTGGTATTAAAACGGATAACCCGTTTTTCGGCCGGCAAATAGCAACCCAGGCCATTATTCCCGGTAAACCAGAGTCGGCCCTGGTTATCGGGCAACACTGCGTAAACCACATCATCATTCATCAACCCGTTTCCGGCAGTATTCGGGCTAAGCTTGCCATCAGGCTGATAGCTCCTTAACCCGTTGCCGGTCGCTGCCCAAAGCAGCCCCTGGTGTACCAGCATTCCATACACCGGAACTGTGGATACACGGTTGCTCTTCGTGTAAAAATTAATGGGATTGAGGAGTCCGTTCTTAGTTTCGTACCTGAATAATCCATCCGCAGAGCCTATCCAGTAATGGCCTTTCCACTCAACAAAAGACCTGGCAGGCAGAAATAGATCTGAGCCATAACACACCGGCACCGGCGATGTACGAAACCGCAGCAGGTGGTTATCGTATACCAGCAGCAACGAGTCCTTTCCCTGGTTAATAAATTTTGCATTCAGGCACGAAAGCGGGTATTGCCATACCATTTCAGCCTTGCTGCTGATCACCTCCACGCCATTTCGGGTTACAATCCAGAGCCGTCCCAGCTTATCGGCAGCCAGGTCGAGAAAATAAATATCGTTTCCAAAATGCCGGGGATTTACACGCCTGGCATTACCCAGATCCAGGCTGAGTTGCCAAAGCCCGTTATTAAAAGTACCAGCCCATAGGGAATTATTAAAAACTGTCATGCAGCGTATGAACCCGATATTCGATTTCTGAAACTGCACCAGGCCCGGCGAATATACCAGTACTCCGCTGCCATCGGTACCAAACCACAGGTTATGTTCGCTATCCTCATAAATACTTATGATACTTGGCGATAGCAATTCTGTACTTTTGCCATTCTGGGTGTACAAATTT
>CALCJE010000317.1 GCA_937965665.1 uncultured Bacteroidales bacterium | reverse complement strand
ACGCTGAAATTGCATTGAATATTCCTGACACAGCTGTGCATGGAACCATCACCTATAAAAGGTTTAAGAGCGATGATGCATTTAGTACAGTTCCGCTCATGCGTAAAGGTGAAACCTTGTATTTTATGATGCCCAAACAACCTGCAGCAGGTAAAATGATGTACGAAATTAACCTGCAATGCGGCAGCGAGCAGGTAAAACTGAATGCAAAAAACGACGAATTTGTTGTGATGCGTTTCAAAGGCCCTGTTCCTTTGTATATCCTCATACCTCATATCCTGGCCATGTTCCTGGGCCTGCTTTTCAGTACACGTACAGCCATCGAAGCGCTTATCAACGGTGCCCGAACCTATAAACTCGCTTTATGGACCCTGGGTTTCCTTATTCTTGGTGGTCTTATTCTTGGCCCGGTAGTTCAGAAATATGCCTTCGGAGCGTATTGGACCGGATGGCCAATGAAAGGAATACTGAATTTTGGCGATATGACTGACAATAAAACATTACTGATGGTGCTGGCCTGGGTGTTTGCAGTTATTAAACTTCGCAAAGATCCTAAAAACAAAGTTTGGCCGGTGGTTGCAGCAGTTATGGTGCTGGTAGTGTACCTTATTCCGCACAGTATGCTGGGTTCAGAAATTGACCACACCAAAACCATAAAGCCTTAATTTCCATGATCATCACCATACTGATCATCGCCATTACAGCAATTGTTTCGATTATTGCTTTTGGCAACCACCAGCTTTTCAGGCGCATGGCTTTTAATGCCTACGATATAAAGCATTTTAAAAATAGTTATCGCTTTTTATCGTATGCGCTGGTGCATGCCGACTGGATACACTTGCTGGTGAACATGATGGTGCTGTTTTCGTTTGGCCGCGTGGTCGAAACATACTACGCGTTTTATTTCGGAACCAAAGGCTATCTTTATTTTATCCTGCTTTATGTGGGCGCAGCAGCATTATCCACTTTGCCCTCGTACGGAAAACATAAAGATGATTACAGTTATACTGCGGTAGGTGCTTCGGGGGCTGTTTCGGCAGTGCTGTTCGCAAGCATCGTATTTTTTCCGCTCGGTAAAATCACAATTTTCCCGATTCCGATCGGCATCCCGGCCATTTTATTCGGCCCGCTTTTCCTGGCCTATTCAGCCTATATGAGTAAAAAGAATATTGATAATGTAGGCCACGATGTACATTTCTGGGGAGCCGTTTTTGGTTTCGTATTTACCATTGTGCTGAAGCCTGCGCTTCTTACTAATCTTTACCTGACGCTGCTCGCTGCTTTTTAAGAATGACTTTTTGGAGTGCTGAGTGCTTAGTGCTGAGTGCTTAGTGCTTAGTGCTTAGTGCTGAGTGCTTAGTGCTGAGTGCTTAGTGCTGAGTGCTGAGTGCTGAGTGCTGAGTGCTTAGTGCTTAGTGCATAGTGCATAGTGCATAGTGCATAGTGCTAAGTGCTAAATGCTGAGTGCACAGTGCATAGTGATTGGTGAAAGTGGAAAGGGTAAAGGATTTTTAATAACGATATTCTCTATCAGGTTATAGAGCAAGATACAGAATACAGAACACATCACACATAGCACTATGCATTAAATCTGCGATTTTTATAACCAGAACACACAGGATGTTCCGATTAATTCATTGTGGGATCAACCGGGAAATTTACCCAGGGTGCATATTCCTTCCCCAGGGTGAGTACTATATCCTTCCACAACCCGACCGGGCGCGGACCAAAGACATAACGATTTTTACCATCGAGTACAATCCATGATTTTTCATTCATTTCACGATCGAGCTGTTTCGGTTCCCAGCCTGAGTACCCTGCGTAAAAACGAATATCTTTATCTGTAATCCGGCCAGCAGCAATCAATTCCCTGATATCATCCATATCGCCGCCCCAATAAACCCCATCGATAATTTTGAGGCTATCCTTTACCAGCTTTCCTTTGGAGTGTACATAAAACAAGTTATCAACATGCACAGGCCCGCCCAGGTAAAGATCCATATCGAAAGTGCCAAACTCGCCTGTAACCTTGCTCAGTTTAACATTTGCCGGTTTGTTCACAATAAAACCAAAGCTTCCTTCGGGGCCATGCTCGGCAAGCATAACCACCGACCTGCTGAAAAACCTGTCGTGCAACGAAGGCTGACTGATAAGTACACATCCACTGGCAGGTGATTGATCCGGGATTAACATATAGGTGGTTTAAAAATATGTATTTGGGGCAAAATGCTACATTCAAGCCTATAGTAGTAACGTAAAACTTTAACGCAGATTGTACGATTGTCTTATCTTTGACAGCCGAATTTTATTATCATTTATTTAGTGCGCTCAAATCATTATGACAAGTGAACCTGAAACAACTGCAGGGCAGCAAAAGTTTAATCAACTGAGGCAGGAATTCCCTTTTCTGCAATATTCAGGATATGAGGCCAACATCGATAGTGCAGGCCTGCATGTTACTTACGAATTTAACCTGGGCAATAAATTTACATTCAGGCCGGGTTTCAGCATCCCGAACAAAAGATTTTATACCAATTTCCCTACGGCTGAGATGCTGAGCAGCCCGTTGTTTGCTAACCTGCTTTTCCAGATCGGAATGATCGAACTGGTTAGTTACTGGAAAGCCACCTGTTCGCCCAGGGTGATAATTAAAGGCCGGAAGCTTTCCGAAGAACAGGTGTTATGGTGGAAAAACGTTTACTACCAGGGGCTTGGCGAATTTTTTTACACCAATGGTATAACCACTGATGCCGGATCGTTTATGCAGATATTATCGGAAGGTGAAACCATGCTGCCGCAAAACATCAGCCTCGATGAAACTGTAATTGTTCCGATTGGCGGAGGAAAAGATTCGGTTGTTACCCTTGAATTGCTTGCTAGCACAAAAAAAATAAGGCCATTCATTATGAACCCAAGGGGCGCAACCCTCGAATGTGTTCGGATAGCCGGGTTCGGAAATGATGGATTTATAGAGGTTAAGCGCCGTATCGATCCCTTGCTGCTCGAATTAAACGCCAAAGGATTCCTGAACGGGCATACGCCATTTTCGGCTATGCTGGCTTTTTACAGCTTGCTGATTTCAGCCATTTCGGGGCACAGGCACATCGCGCTTTCCAATGAATCGAGTGCAAATGAGCCAACTGTATCGGGCACAGATGTAAACCACCAGTACTCAAAAAGTTATGCCTTCGAATCCGATTTCAAGGAATACGTTAAAACCTACATTTCACCCGATTTTAACTACTTCAGTTTCCTGCGACCGCTTAACGAATTGCAGATAGCCCGCCTTTTTGCCCGACAGGTGAAATACTACCCGGCCTTTAAAAGTTGCAATGCAGGCAGCAAAACCGACAGCTGGTGCTGTAACTGCCCGAAATGTCTTTTTGCATTTAC
>CALCJE010000316.1 GCA_937965665.1 uncultured Bacteroidales bacterium | reverse complement strand
CGAGATGCCTAAGTGACTGGAGTTCAGACGTGTGCTCTTCCGATCTGAAATGAGTATTGAGGAACTGCAAAACGACTTCGCAGGAGGTATTGTACGCCTGCCAAGCGGAAGTTTCAACATCACCGAACTCACGCTGCTGTTAAATACACTACCTGTTGATATTACTTTCGTGGATAAATATGATAAAGTAAAATTTTTCACCCAGGGGCAACATCGTATTTTCGATAGAAACAGGGCTATTCTGGGTCGCGATGTCCGGATGTGTCACCCACCGCATAGCATGCATATCGTCGACCAGATCCTGAATGATTTTAAAAGCGGTAAGGAAAGCAGCGCACCGTTCTGGATACAAATGGGAGGCAAATTTATATACATTACCTATTTACCCTTGCGCGACAAAGAAGGTAACTATATGGGTACCATTGAGTTTTCGCAGGATCTTACCGGGTTACGCGCTTTGCAGGGCGAACAGCGGTTATTATCGTACGGTAAATAAAATTAGCAAATCAAGATGTCGAAACTACTGATTACCCCACAAACCCGTGTTGCCGATTTCCTGGAGCACTATCCTGAGCACGAGGATTTACTGATCAGCCTGTCGCCGGCTTTCCAAAAGTTAAAGAACCCCGTACTGAGGCGTACCATAGGCCGGGTAGCTACATTCCAGCAAATTGCAGTAGTCGGCAATGTGCCATTAGAAACCATTATCAACACCCTGCGCAGTGCCGCGGGCCAACATCAAACAAACGAAATTATGGATGCCAATACTTCATTACAGGACAAACCATCGTGGTTCGAAACAAATAAAATAACTGAAACACTGGATGCACGCGAGATGCTTCAGGCAGGGCAACACCCGCTTGCAGAAGTAATCAGGCAAACCTCCGAACTGAAGCCAGGAAACATTTACGAACTGGTAACCCCATTTACACCTATGCCGCTGATTGAGAAAGTAAAAGCAAACGGATTATCGGCATATGTTGAGTCAATTTCAGACACCGAAATCCACACTTATTTCTTCAAGGCATAGCCGAAGCTGTTCAAGAAGCAATAAACAATAAAATCATAAGGGCTCCTTTGGCCGGAAACATGAAGGTTTTCGGGCAACGGGGCTTTTGTGCTGGTAGGTGATACGATGGATTTGAATGTGTATTTTTGCGTTTGGATAAGCAATAAACTTTAAACCATGTTAGCCGAAACCCCACGCCCACCCTATTTTGCAGTAATTTTTACCTCGATACGTACCGAAGGTGATAACGGATATGTGCTGATGTCGGACAAAATGCTAACCTTAGCCCGGATTCAGGAAGGTTTCCTGGGTTATGAATCGGCAAGAGACGAAACAGGAATCACCATTTCGTACTGGCGCGACCTGGAATCGATACAGCGCTGGAAGGGAAATGCAGAACATACCCTGGCCCGCTCCCTGGGACGATCGCAGTGGTACCAAAGCTTTAAGGTTCGGATAGCAAAAGTGGAACATGATTATGAGTTTACCCAAACCATATCTGACCGATAGCAAATCCGGGAGCGGGCGTGCAAATGCATAAGAATGAAGGTACCAGGTTTGGAAAATACCCGGGCTCCTTAAAATTCAGATTACACAAATTACGATCAGTTTGGCACTGAAAAATTGAATATTCCGGTTTTCCTGGTATTGGTTGCAACTGAACGGGAACCATCAAAATGAATAATAATTTGCTGGCAATTCGTACAAAAGGACTGGATATTTGAACACAATCATATGCTTTTTCCAGCGATATCAAAACTCTTTTCATTAGCCTCCAATCTGAAATAAATGGCATAATCCCCCCTGAAGGTTGTCTTTAGAAAATTATTTTGAGTACATTTGTAGGCTTTAATAATACCTTAATAACAATTATGGGACTACTACAAGATAAGCTCAAGCAATATGATGCTCCTCAAAAAGTAATGGCAGCGGGTGTTTACCCTTATTTCCGGGTTATTGAATCGGACCAGGATACAGAAGTAATTATCAATGGGAAGAAAGTCCTGATGTTCGGTTCCAACAGTTACCTGGGATTGACCAATCACCCTAAAATTAAAGAAGCTGCAAAAAAAGCGATTGATAAATATGGTACCGGTTGTGCCGGTTCACGCTTTTTGAATGGTACGCTTGATATTCATATAGAACTGGAAAACAGGCTGGCAGCCCTAGTAAATAAAGATGCTGCCATTTGTTACAGCACCGGTTTCCAGGTAAACCTGGGCGTAGTTTCAGCACTCACGGGTCGCGGTGATTATTTATTGCTTGATGAACTTGATCACGCTTCAATTATTGAAGGCAGCAGGCTGTCATTTTCCAAAATACTGAAGTTCCAGCACAACAATATGGAATCATTAGAGGCTAAACTGAAACTCTGTGATCCCGGCAAAATAAAGTTGATTGTTGTTGATGGTATTTTCTCAATGGAAGGTGATATTGTAAATTTACCTGAAATTGTAAGGCTTGCTGAGAAATATAAGATCGGAA
>CALCJE010000315.1 GCA_937965665.1 uncultured Bacteroidales bacterium | reverse complement strand
TGGCAACTACAGTGCCAACCAGTGTACCGTTAGCGCTATTTTCAGCCACTGAGAACGACTGGTTGCTGATAACCGGAGATTTATTCGAACTAGTTTCTTTAGTCCTGATCAGGATCACCGAGGAAAACGGAGGAAGAGTCAAACTTCCTGATATGTCTTTGTTGTCTAATGATTTCCAGGTGCCAGACAGTACTACAGTTTTCGACTCAAAAGTAGAATATTCAAATAGAAATTCATTTGCTGATACTGGTGAAAGAGAAGAATTTGCGTCCTGACTGCTGTATGCCTTCCATTGGTCAAAGGTTTTAGTACTTGTGACAGGCATTAATATTGTTTTAAACATGGTGGTTTCGAGCAATGGTCTGCAAAATTTATTACTATCCATACTCCCCAGCAAATTTACATCGGCCAGATGAGTAACATGTTCAACAACATATTGAGTAGAAAGGGGAGAGAAGAAAATATTTCGGCGGATATAATTATTCCTGATCAGGTCATAACTCGAGCTTGTTTCGAACAGTAGTTGGCTTTTATTTCCATAACATGTATTTTGGGTAATCTTATTATCATGTGCTGCATGTAAAAAGATACCTGATACAGAATTGTATGCAAGCGTATTGTTAGTTACTTCTACATCCGTAGCGTTATTATCAAGGTATATTCCATTTATGGCTGACGTTGATGAAGTTGTGCCTGCTGAAGCTGTTGTACTGGAATTATTTACACAAATGTTGCTTATGATCTTTCTGCCTGTATAATTATTTCCCCCTGTATAAATCCCACCTCCATCATCAAGTATATTGCAATAATTTGAAACATAGTTATATTTCACAATCGAGGTATTTGCAGAGAATGCTATACCGATATATCCAATGCTATCAATTCTGTTATATTCTATTAGACTATTAGTTACACCAGCCTGCACCAGAGCAATACCAGTATATGTTGTTGATCCGTTACCTCCCATCCCTGGGATCATTCCAATTTTGCTTATAAAGCAATTTCTGATAGTCGGGGATGCATCAATACCATAAATACCACGGTTCTGGCATTCTGAAATCTTACAGCCATCAATTTTTATGTTCAATGCTCCAACCCAGGCATTTACTCCGTTATTACCAACGAAGGTGATATCACAATTTTTTATAGTTGTATACGATCCCGTTGAGTAGATTGCATCGGAATTAGCGCCCTGCAGATTGAGGTCATTTACCGTGATGTAACTTTTTGCCAGAATATTAACAAGCCTGTCTGTTATACTTACCTGAACGATATGAGTATCTGGATTTTCGGATCCAAAATAAACATATAACTTCCCGGATTTAAAAGCCCAATCTCCATATGCTGTAAGGCATTTTAAATCCTGCTGCAAAAAGTATCCGTATCCGTCGAGGGGAGTTGCACCACCTCCTGAATAGGTTATAGTCGTTCCGGAATGACTTGTAATGGGTAATCTATCCCAAATCCAGTGAGCTTTTCTAATAACCACTTCGGCCCCCGTCCAGTTGGCAGTGGCCGAATTAGTTGCATCATCTGTTATAGATGTATTGCCTGAATGTGAATCAATAGTAAGATATGTTGATTTTGGGAATCGGCCGAGTGGCCTATTGATGCCATCAATAGCAACAATATTGGGGGTTGAAGATACAGTAATGCTTTTTGAATAGATGCCATTTCCTTCATTTACCCAGCTCGATACAGTTGTAAATCCGCTAATTATTGGTTTCGCGCCGGTTCCATATGCACCAATAATTATGGGACTTGATGATGTTCCGGATTTTGAAGGTGTTATTGTGCCTGTAAATATTTCCCCTCGTTTAAGCAATACGGAATCACCGGCAAGCAGGCTGCTGAAAAATGAGTTTAATTTTGATATGGACTTCCACGGGGTTAGCGGATTTTTTGCCTGCTCAGCTGTTCTTGTATCGTCCCCGGTTGAGCTCGAAAAGTAATAATTGTTTCCGGCATTAACCTGGATGAATAAAAGCAGCAGAATTACTAAGAGTGTTAATTTGTGTAATAACGAGGCCTCCTGGCGCCTGAGATCACGAGCGTGTGCAAACATAGTAGTACGAGTTAAATGAGTAGACGAGTAATTCTAAGTTCATTAAGGTAGTCGAATGAGAATTAATTGAGAGATTCACAAGTTTGTTAGTATATATTTATGAATCAAAGTATAAAAAGTAACTCCTGATTTTATAAAATAGATAATCTTTAAAATGTTTAAAGTTTTGTAGTTTTATATTAACACTCCCGTATTCTTAAGTACTGTCATTAAATACTTTAACAGAAATGGAAAGATGATAACGTTTAAGGTTTTTGATTCAAAAACCTTAAACGTTTTTAATGAGATTAAAATCCCTGATTTTCTGATTTGGAGCTGCTATAAAAAAATCAAATGTTCTGAATTTTCAATCAAAATATAGTTGTATCCCTGATTGATGTCTTAACAAGCAGGACAATCGATTAAAAAAATGAGCGAAATATTAGTTGTTCCAGCCCTGAAAGATATATATAAGGCAAATAATTAGGTGGTAGAAGTGGTTGTGAGTAAAAGAGATTAATTATTCATAATAATCCGGCATAATTTTTAAGCCTATATTTTTTATAATTTTTATAACCGAAATCAAAAGGGGCTGTCCCGGTGAGAGACAGCCCCTTTATGTTATTATTTTGTCTACGCTATTAGTTTACTACCAATTTGGTACTCAATATATTATCCTGATCTAAAATCTGAACAATATAAACCCCTCTTTTGAATAAGGATCTGTTGATATGAATGATTTCAGAATTTGTAATTTTTTCATTATAAAATTCAACTCCGGAAATACTAAATATCTTGAGCGTTGCCTCCGATGCGAGATTATCCAACTTTATATTTAGAATCTCGGTATTCAGTGGATTCGGATAAACTGATAATTTTAATTCAGGATTGTAAGATAAAATATCAGTATTATAAACTTGTTTTGATTTGAGTTCCAATGGAGACAAAACAGAGCCCGGAATAACTTCGGATGGTCCTGTACCGGTTTGTCCTGGTTTTAACCACCCAACTGCAAGACAATCGCCTCCATAAGCTTCAACCATCAGTGCTTCAATGTAATACTTCTGTCCCTGGATTAACGGAATAACTGCTGATTTTTGAGTCGCATAACTATTCCATACCCTGGGCAGGGTAGCTCCATTGTGGTAAGCTATTAATTGTTTATTGGCAGGTTGATCATCGGTACTTAGCCAAAGCTCTCCATTATTGTCAGAAGCAATCCAGAAAGTATAATTACCGGTTGCGGGTGCACAAATATATCCTACTATCCTGGAGCCATATTCATCTGCCTGGTTGGTCAATCCTTCCATGGATGTTATTAGGGTAGAAGTTGTAGGATTGTCAGGGAAATTAACATTACTGGTAAGGCTGGCAACAGAACTGGGTCTGCCTATTTTATTCCATATCTGATATGTAATGTTACCTGTAGCTGAGCATACAACCGGATTAACAGTTACCTGGCAGCTTCCGGATTTATTACTTCCATCGGTTGACGATGCTGTAATAATTGCAGTTCCTGCTGATATACCTGTCACAAGTCCGTCGCTATTAACCGTTGCAATGGCCGGGTTGCTTGTAGTCCATGTGAGTGTGTTATTTGTTGCGTCAACTGGTGATATTGTTGCCAGGAGTAATATTGTACTGCCGGTATTAACTGATGAAGTTGAAGGTAAGCTAACTGATGTAACAGATGTAACAGGTGCAGGTGCAGGTGCCGTTGAAATCGAACCTAAAGGAGACAACACAGAGCCCGGAATAACTTCGGATGGTCCTGTACCGGTTTGTCCTGGTTTTAACCACCCAACTGCAAGACAATCGCCTCCATAAGCTTCAACCATCAGTGCTTCAATGTAATACTTCTGTCCCTGGATTAACGGAATAACTGCTGATTTTTGAGTCGCATAACTATTCCATACCCTGGGCAGGGTAGCTCCATTGTGGTAAGCTATTAATTGTTTATTGGCAGGTTGATCATCGGTACTTAGCCAAAGCTCTCCATTATTGTCAGAAGCAATCCAGAAAGTATAATTACCGGTTGCGGGTGCACAAATATATCCTACTATCCTGGAGCCATATTCATCTGCCTGGTTGGTCAATCCTTCCATGGATGTTATTAGGGTAGAAGTTGTAGGATTGTCAGGGAAATTAACATTACTGGTAAGGCTGGCAACGGAACTTGGTTTTCCTATTTTATTCCATATTTGATATGTTATATTACCTGTAGCTGAACAAGCTGCAGTACTTGTAAGAAGATTGATTGTAATTGTAGCATCAGTAGTTAGTTTTCCTATTCCATTATCCTGAACTCTAACAACAAGTGAATAGGAATTTGCAGTCAGAGCAGCTATGGCTGAAGCATTGGCTACGGATAATACGCCAGATGTTGAATTCAGCGAAAATGCGCTGTTTGTGTTTCCGGAGATTATAGAATATGACAAAATATCTCCCGAATTGGGATCAGAAGATTGTATAGTCCCTACTAACGCACCGTTTGTTGTGTTTTTATTTAATTGAAAAGTCTGATTTTTAATAACAGGTGGTAAGTTACTTCCATTAGTCTGGTCAGCACTTTTTATTAAAATTGCTGATTTGTAAGGCAACAAGGTATAGCTATTTGTTATTGTTTTTCCATCTAAATCTAAGTATACAGCAGTTAATGGAACTGTTTTATTGGACTGTGATGCATTATAGATAAACAATACATCATTCACAGAAGTAATGGTTTGTGGTGATTTTTTTGAATTCGCATCTTTCCCTGAATAGGTCTGCCAACTGGCTAATGAACGACTTGCCCCGACACCAGCTGCGCTTGTTAGTATTGTTAAGTTATCATCAATCGGACGACAATAGTAATTGCTGTCTGCTGTACCAAAAAGGGCTACGTCATCTCTTACACTCCACATATCAAGTGTGATTTGAGTTTGAGCCAAAGAGAAGAATACATTTCTATATATAGATAAATTTCGTGTGTATTCAGCCGGGTCTGTTGCTGCACCCTGGCTCAGGATCTGGTACCTGTTATTAAATGAAGTGTTGTTACGTATTATTAAATCATGTGAACTGTTCAGGTGAATACCGCTCACTCCTGCATTGGCAATGGTGTTATCCCTGATTTCAATAAATGCAGAATAAACCTCCATCATTATTCCTTTAATGCCGGCAATAGTGCTTAAAGTACCTGCAATACTTCCGATTCCATTCAATACAATATTGCCGATTATCTTTCTTCCCGCAAACTTTCCAACAGTATAAATACCCCCAACATCGTCCAGATTATAAGCAAAATGATTAACCAGGTTGTTCTTGATAGTAACATTGTTACCTCTTAAGAAAATGCCATGTCCTCCAACACTGTCAACATCATTATACTCAACCAGAGTTCCATCACCTCCAAATAATTCAATTCCGTTATAGCCATTACTTTCGTAAGCCATTCCTGGGATAACAGCTGAATTTTTAATGGTATTATTACGAATTACTGCATTAGTACAACTTACTTGTAGGGAACTGTGATTGCTATGGTTGATTGAATTACTCTCAAATCTGAAATTAGCATTGTTTATAGCCCAAACGCCATTGTTACCTGAAAAATCAATATCACAGTTTGATACCGTATTGTTCTGTCCGCCTCTTATATATATAGCATATGAATTGGCTCCTTCAAAACTAAGATTGGTAACATTAATGTAGCTTTGATAATTGCTGTTTAAAAGAGTATCGAGTGAGCTCGCTTTTATGTTGAAAGACGAAGGATTAGAAGCACCAAAAAATACTTGTAGCTTTTTGCTAGCAGGATTCAGGTACCATTCACCAAAAAGATCTAATGTTTTGGGGTCATTTTGAATAAAATATCCAAAATTATCATTAGGTGTTTCACCACCTCCTGTGTAAGTAATGGTACTTCCGGAATGACCTGTAATTTTGTTACGACCAAGCGTGTATTTAGCTTTCCTGATCACAACCTCTGCACCAGTCCAATTTGGTGTGCCAGTCAATTGGTTGTCAGTTATTGAAGTGATTCCTGAGTGAGTTTCAAAGCTTAAGAATCCCGAGTTAGGATACCTTCCCATGGGAGTATTCTTGCCATTTATTGTTACCATGTTGAGTGTCGGCTTGCAAGTGGTAGCGGCACTTTCATAAATGCTGTTTCCCAGCGAAGCCCAGGATGTTATGGTTGTAAATCCAGAAATAACCGGTTTAACGCCGGTGCCATAGGCTCCAATAACAATGGGTTGAGTGGTAGTTCCTGATTTGGTAACTATGATCGAACCATAGAAAACTTCACCACGTTTGAATAAAATCGAATCTCCGGGTAGCAAACTACTGAAAAATGAATTGAGTTTACTTATTGTTTTCCATGGGGTAGTTGCATTTTGTGCTTGAGTCATGCTGCGCGAATCGTCCCCCGAACTGGTAGAAAAGTAGAAATTCCTTCCCCAGGTATTTACTGAAAATAACAGGCTGATCCCTAAAAGGATGAACGCTTTTCTGATTTTTTTTGATGTATCCAATTTACACATTTGGCTTTTCATAGTTTACGAACTTTCAAATTTGTTTTTGCTGCAGATGTAATATTCATTATTATTTGTGCGCCAATTTCTTACGGTCTTATCCGAAACATTATTTACGCATTTTTCAACAGGTATTTTACTTGTTAATCCTTCTATTTGGTTCTTTTAGTGTGTGTTACAAAGTAAATTTAGTCTTACCCGGAGAAATTATAATCGACTTTAAGACTTTTGGGTCTTTTGTTAAAGTTAAATCTGATTATTATTCTCAATCCAGATTGAAAAAAACTGGCTTATACCAATAATGATTAAAGAAATATTAGGCTTTAATCACTTTTAGTAAAGAGAAAAATCTTATCAGAAATTCAGTTGAAGAGAAATTGCCGAGTAAAATCAGAGTAGTATTGATTTGAAATTACTAACACCTGTAAATTACTATAAATTTTGCGTGAAGTAGTGTTTATTGAATAGCTTCCTATTCTGTTTCCAAGAAAATCATTTGATGGGTGTCAAATGAAAACTAGTTATTATGGCAAATGAATAATTTCTCTTTCGAAAAGGATGACATTTGGTTCTGCAAATCACTCTCTGAAACTTGTTATGATAAAAACAGGATTATCAAGAGTAAAATGAATTAAA
>CALCJE010000314.1 GCA_937965665.1 uncultured Bacteroidales bacterium | reverse complement strand
GACCACCGAGATCTACACTCTTTCCCTACACGACGCTCTTCCGATCTATCAATTGCAACACTGCCAGAACCTGTTTCCAAACCAAAATCTGGTTATGCAACTTAGTGTTTAAGAGCTTGTAAATATCCGGACATCTTCCGGATTTAACAAGTTATTTATTCACTGGTTTCAACCTGGCAATTCAATTACCCATCGGGATTCGACTTTATTATTTATATCCTTCGTTATGCACGCTTTTAACGGCACGTCCCGAAGGATCGTTCTGGTTGCTGAACGACGCATCCCAGGCAAGTGCTTCGGGCGTGCTGCATGCTACCGAGGGCACCGACGGTACACATTGGGCAGCCGTATCCGATGGGAAATGGTCGGCAAATATAGAGCGGTAATAGTATTCCTCTTTCACCCTCGGTGGGTTTACCGGGAAACGGTATTTTGCATTGGCAAGCTGCTCATCGGTTACCTGCGAGGCGGTAAGTTCCTTCAAGGTATCAATCCAACTATAGCCTACGCCATCGGAAAACTGCTCTTTCTGCCGCCAGGCAATGCTTTCGGGCAGGTAATCTTCGAAGGCTTTACGCAAAATCCATTTCTCCATTTTGCCGTCCTTTGTCATTTTGTCCGCGGGGTTCAGCCGCATAGCCACATCCATAAATTCCTTATCGAGGAACGGCACTCGGCCTTCGACACCCCACGCAGCCAGCGACTTATTGGCCCTCAGGCAATCGTACAGGTGTAGTTTCGATAGTTTGCGAACGGTTTCCTCGTGAAATGCTTTTGCATCGGGCGCTTTATGAAAATACAGGTAGCCTCCGAATATTTCATCAGCACCTTCGCCTGAGAGCACCATTTTTATACCCATTGATTTGATAACCCTGGCCATGAGGTACATGGGTGTTGAAGCCCTGATGGTGGTAACATCGTAGGTTTCCAAATGGTAAACCACATCGCGAAGCGCATCCAGAGCTTCCTGGATGGTAAATTCTATTTCGTGATGCACGGACCCGATATGCTCGGCGACCACGCGCGAAGCTGCCAGGTCGGGCGAACCTTTTAAGCCAACAGCAAAGGAGTGAAGTTGCGGATACCAGGCATCTTTCAGGTCGTTGGATTCGATGCGGCGGGCAGCGTATTTTTTAGCAATAGCCGATACAATGGATGAGTCGAGACCACCCGAAAGCAGAACACCATAAGGTACATCGGACATAAGCTGGCGATGCACCGCCTTTTCGAGCGCCGAACGAAGCTCCGCGATGTCGCTGTGGTTATCCTTCACAGCACGGTAGTCTTCCCAGTCGCGTTTGTACCATTTGCGCATTTCACCTTCTTTACTGTAAAGATAATGTCCCGGCAGAAATTCCTCAATACGGTTGCATGTACCTTCGAGGGCTTTTAATTCGGATGCCACATAAAAATTGCCAAACTTATCCCATCCCATGTATAACGGTATGATGCCCATATGATCGCGTGCCACCAGGTAACAATCATTCTCCGAATCGTAAAGTGCAAAGGCAAATATCCCACTCAGGTCTTCGATAAAATCAATCCCTTTTTCGCGGTACAGCGCCAGTATAACCTCACAGTCGGAATGTGTAAGAAAATCGTAGCTTTTCGAAAGACTTTTGCGGATTTCCATATGATTGTAAATCTCGCCGTTTACTGACAAGATCAGTTTCCCGTCTTTACTTTTCAGGGGCTGCCCTCCCGACTGGGGATCAACAATGGAAAGCCTTTCGTGGGCCAGTATGGCTTTTTCGCCACAATAAATACCTGACCAATCGGGTCCGCGGTGCCTGATTTTTTTCGACATTTCGAGTACCTGCAGGCGTAAATCCTGCGAAGCAGTCTTCAGTTCAAAAACTCCTACAATTCCACACATAACTATTCATTTTTTAGTAAAACATCTTTTTTATCGCGGCAGCGAACATAAAAAAAGGCCTCCCGTGTGGAAAGCCTTATCTATTTTTTCAAAACACAATACAGCTTTCCTAATCCGACAGGGGATTAAAATTATTAAAAAGTGTATTGGTAATGTTAAACATGATCTGCTGCTGTTTTGTAATTACAAAGATAACTCAATTATAAACACACCACCTTTAAAAAACAGAAATTTTCTGTTACATCGGTAAAAACAGGTGTTTAATTGAAACAATTAACGGTTCGCTACACGGCTTTCACCAGGAAATAATTCTTTTTCCCTTTCTGTGCCAGGATGTACCTGTCATTAAGCAAATGGCTGACAGTTACGGTTATATCCTCCTGTGCTTTTTCCTTATTTACCTGCACGCCGCCATCTTTAAGCATACGCCTGGCTTCGCCTTTGGATGGGAAAATACCTGTTTTCTCCGACAGGAAATCAACCATTCCGATTCCGGCTTCGAGCTCAGTACGGCTGATTTCGCTTTGCGGAACGCCTTCAAAAACGCTTAACAATGTTTTTTCGTCGAGCTGACGTAAGGTTTCGGTAGTACCTTTTCCGAACAGAATTTCGGAAGCCTCCACGGCCTGGTTGTATTCGGCCTCGCCATGTACCCTGATAGTAAGATCCTTTGCCAGCGCTTTCTGCAAAGCCCTGAGGTGTGGAGCCTGTTCGTGTTCCTGCTCCAGTACTTCTAACTCAGCGCGGCTGAAGAGGGTAAAAATGCGGATATATTTCTTCGAATCCTCGTCGCTGCAATTGAGCCAGAACTGGTAAAATGCATAAGGCGAGGTCTTTTCGGGATCGAGCCAGATATTTCCTTTTTCGGTTTTCCCAAATTTGCCGCCATCCGCTTTTGTAATCAGCGGACAGGTAACAGCAAATGCTTCGCCACCGGCTTTACGGCGTATCAGTTCGGTACCGGTGAGTATATTTCCCCACTGGTCGCTGCCGCCCATCTGCAGCCTGCAGTTTTTATTTTCGTACAGGTGCAGAAAATCGTAACCCTGTACAAGCTGGTAAGTAAATTCGGTAAACGAGAGCCCTGTTTCGAGGCGTTTCTGAACCGAATCCTTTGCCATCATATAATTAACGGTAAGGTGTTTGCCCACTTCGCGAAGGAAGGAAAGAAAAGAAAATTCCTTCATCCAGTCGTAGTTATTCACAATTTCGGCGTGGTTTGGCTTAGCCGTATCAAAATCCAGAAACCGCAGTAACTGTACTTTTATACACTCCTGGTTATGCCTCAGCAGTTCTTCGCTAAGCAGGTTGCGCTCTTCGCTTTTACCCGACGGATCGCCGATCATACCTGTGGCACCGCCCACCAACGCCAGGGGCTTGTGCCCGGCTAACTGAAGGTGTTTCAACATCATAATCGAAACCAGGTGGCCAATATGCAGTGAGTCGGCTGTTGGATCTATGCCTACATAAGCCGTGGTCATTTCTTTTTCAAGCTGTTCGGCTGTGCCGGGCATCACATCGTGTATCATACCGCGCCAGCGCAGTTCTTCAATAAAACTCATAAAAAACGATTTGTGCGCAAAGTTAAGAAAACATTCAATTGGCTCTGCCCTGAAAGCATTTCAGGTTTCATCCAACGTTATTAAAAGTATTTCAGAATCCAGGGCCTGAACAGCGGATCGCTGGTTTAAAAGATCATCACATACCTGTTCCAATGTTTCGAAAGTACATTCGCTATCAGCAAGATATCAGCATTAATGCGAAAGATATTCCACATTTAAACGCTTTTTGGAACAATAGAAATGGCTGAAATACTGAGGATGTATGATTTATTCGATAAAAATGATAGTTTTGCAACATGATACTTGTTACCGGCGGAACAGGATTAGTAGGATCCTACCTTTTACATGAGCTTACCGGCAGGGGCCATCAGGTGAGGGCATTGTTGCGTCCGGGGAAAAAACCCTACGAAACCCGTAAATTATTCAGTTGTTTACCCGGTGATAACAGTCACCTGATTGACCAGGTGGAATGGGTTGAGGGCGATGTACTCGATCCGTTTTCGCTTCAGCAGGCCATGCAGGGTATAGAGTACGTGTATCATTGTGCCGCCATGGTTTCGTTTAACCCGCGCGACTTAAAGCAGATGCTTGCTGTTAACATTGAAGGTACTGCTAACGTGGTGAATGCCTGCCTGGGTAACGGGATAAAGAAACTTTGTTACGTGAGTTCCATTTCGGCGCTGGGCATGGCCGAAAAAGGCGAAATGATTGACGAAAATGCCAAATGGAAAACATCGCGCACCAACAGCGGCTATTCGGTAAGCAAATATGGTGGCGAACGCGAAGTATGGCGCGGAATAGAAGAAGGCCTGAACGCTGTAATTGTAAATCCATCGGTTATTATCGGCGCAGGATGCCACCCCGGGGCAATAAATAAACTATTTCGGAATATTAAAAACTACATCCCTTTTTATTCGGCAGGTGTTAACGGTTATGTTGATGTTCGCGATGTGGCCCGTGCCATGATTCTGCTGATGGAAAGCGAAATACAAGGCGAACGTTTCGTGCTGAACAGCGAAAACATTGCTTTGCGCGACTTTTTAACAATGGCTGCCGATATACTGAAGGTAAAACCTCCCAGCATAGCGCTGAATAAATCGGTCATGTCGGCACTGGCATGGATGGAAGAAAGCCGTGCCCGGTTGATGAGGACAAACCCGCTACTTACGCGGCAGAACATCAGGGCAGCCATGGCAAAATCGTATTACTCGGCCGAAAAATTCCATGCAGCGACCGGATTTACCTTTACCCCGATTAAAGAAAGCCTCGCTGAGGCACTCCGGATCCTTGAATACACCAGGAAATAGTTTCAAATGCTGACCACATAAAATGAAGACTGCCGGATTGCTCCGGCAGTCTTTTTGCTGTGTAGTGGCAAAGGGAAGTAGTACAAGCTGTCCAAGTAATTTATTTAATGTTTTTCTGATCCCTAGCCTGATTTAAAGTGATAGTTTAATGTAACCGGTCTCAATCTTTCCTTGCGGTCCGGTCGAGACCGGTATCATAATCCAAAGTTAACCAAAAACCACTTTACCAACTTTGTTCATTAGTTTATAGCCAACCTGGGAAAAGGTAATAGGGCTTAATTAAAAAAATTTGATCTTTTTTATACGGATTATTATATCCATTTGTATTTCAGAGAAATAGAGTTCAGATAAGTTTTAATTCTTTTTAAATCTCCTATTTTAGCTCGAAGGAAGTCTGGCCGATTTCGCGGTCTTCGGTAAAAATATTAACCACGTATTTTCCTTTTACAAGCTCGGCAGCACTGGCAGGTCGTTCGAAATAGGTACAAACATCGGCAGCCTCGCCCTCAAAATTAAGGGTCTCCATGGCCGAGAACTGAAGCGTCTGACCCAGGAACTGGAAGGTATATGCCGGGCCTCGGGTAAGAATTACATTGTCGGGACGCGCAATCCGCACAAAGAAACGTTTATAACCGGTACTCACCAGCTTATTTTCGCCCACGGTAAAACAAACCTTTATCTTATCGGTACGGGCTGCCTTATCGGTCTCCTTTTCTTTATCAACGCCCTTTGATTTATAGGCTACAGCCGAAACTTTATAAGCCTTCAGTACGGCAGCCCCCGTAATTTTTTCGTTCAGTGCTTCCTTGTCTTTCGAAAGGTTTGTAGTTTTTTGCTGCTCGAGGTTAAAATCGACTTTAATCTTTTCGTTTTCATCCTTCAGTGCACGGTTTACAGTAAAGAGCGAATCAATCTGCTGTTTGTAAACCTGGGTAATTTGTTGCAGCTGCGCCAGTTTTTGTTTAACCACAGCCAGTTCGGCCTTGCTGCCAAGGAGTTGTTTTATTTCCATGGCACGGGCGTTAATAATGCTGTCGCGATCGGTAAGCGAGTCGCTGAGTTGGCCATACGACACTTTTACACGTTCATGCTCAGCCAGCAGCGAGTCGAGCTGGCCCTTCAGCTCGGCAGTTACGGCCTCCGAATCTTTTTCGTGGACGATAATCTCTTTTTTCTGGTTAAAAAGCATGAAGGCCATCACGGCTATAATGGCCAGCAATATCCCGATAGTTATCTTGTAGGGTAATGTATTGGCAGGTTTTGACTCCATAACAAAACTGTGGTTTTTAGTATTCAAAGGTAACGAAACAATATATTCGAAAGTATGCCTGATGTTAATTTTTAACCGGCGCAAACAGAACGCCCCGGCTGAAAAACAGCCGGGGCGTTACATTGTATCTAACACCTACTCTTAGTGGCCCGAAGATCCAATAACCTTAAATTTATCGCCGGTTTCCTTCACCAGGTTACGGTAAAATTCGTTACTGTAACCTGGTTGTTTAACATCAGGGGCAACAAATTTATAGCCTGCCGGCACCGGAACAGCTGTTTTAATATTGCCATCCATGTATTTTGCAAAAAGATAACCGTAAAGCTTTTTCCATTCGTGCACGGTATTGTTGCCTTGCGTTACCGAAAAATCGGTGAGAAACTGAACGGCTTTTGCAGGATCGGTGCGGTACATTTCGAGGGCTACCTTATCGATAGCCGGAACCATGGCTACGTAATTATTTTCAAGTTCCGATTGCTTTTTCTGTATATCTACAATCATGTCGCTATAGCGGGTATAGGCAAAGTTCGAAACCTGGTTGAAAACCCAGAAAGCTGAGTTGTCGTTAAACTCCATCATGGAGCCATTGCCTACAGCAAAAGTTTCGGGTACACGGGTCATGCAGGTGTACATAGGTGTGAAAACCGTTGAGTAGGTATCGTCGACACCAAACCAGATAATGCCACCCAGCGGGCTGGGAACATAAGGCCTCGACTGGGCAACAAATACAAAACCGGTTTGCTGGGTGCTGATGGCGCGTTCGTTAAAATATTCAACACCATCCAATTTCCACGTAAGCGGACGCCAGCGTACAATGCAGCCGTAAGGGCCTGCACCCATATCTTTGGTCATATCGAGTTCGGTGCCCTGGTAGTAGTCGCGCATCAATCCCATAACTTCCTGCAGGGTAAGTTTATGATCGGGTTTCACGTACAGCGGCATGCGGTTTTTCAGGTTTTCGCCTTTAATGTAGTCGAGGTATTTATCCATGCCTTTGGCAACTTTATTAAAACCGCTCCAAACGCGGGCTTCGCAGAAACGGGCACCGCCGAAGTCGACAGGGGCATAAATATCGGAGAAACTAAAATCTTTGTCTTCGCCTTTATAAAGTCCTTTTTCGCGGGCAAAAGTGATAACATCGGGTGCATACAGGCAGTTTTGGGGATCGTTGAGCGGGAAGGTGGTGATGCGGGCATGGTTTGCATGGCCGGAGATATACCCATCAGGAATGCGTATGGCTACCCAAACAGCCCCCTTGTTGTATTTCACCGAGATACGTCCTTTTTTATCCTTCACCTGCACCGGTTTGCCTTTGGCAACCATTTCCATAATCCATACTTCGTTGGGATCGCTGATGGAAAAAGATTCGCCCGAGCTGGCATACCCATATTCAGCCATTAATGATGAAATAACCTGTATGGCTTCGCGGGCGGTTTTTGAGCGTTGTAAGGCTACGTAGATGAGGCTGCCATAATCCATAACGGCAGCAGTATCAATCAGTTCTTCGCGGCCGCCAAAGGTGGTTTCGCCAATAGCTACCTGGTATTCGTTCATATTACCAACTACATTATAAGTCTGGGCTGCCTGTTTTATTTTGCCCATAAATTTACCGGTATCCCATTCGTAGATATCGAGCATGGAACCAGCCGGGTATGTAGCGGCAGGCCAGTAGTACAATTCGCCGTAAAGTGTGTGCGAATCGGCCGAGTAACTGATCATGTTAGAGCCATCAACCGTGGCACCTTTGGTAACCAGGAAGTTGGAGCAGGCAATGGCCTTGTAGCCTGTAAAAGCCAACACAAGGCTGAGCGCAAGCAGGAAAGCTGTTTTTTTCATAGGAATTATTAAAGTTTATTTGATTGGTTATGGAGGGAAACTCAAATTTTTAAGCGGTCAAAAGTAGCGCAAAAGGTTGATACAAAACAAACTTTATTTTCATTTCCCTGAAAATCGCATTAATAAACCAATCATTTGCATAGTTTTGATTTACAAATCTTTACCTCAATAACAGTTTAATAATAAAATTTATAGTATGATGAAATTACAGGTCAGTGCGAAAAGCTTCTATTGAATTATAATCCCATTTATCCGGCCCGAGCCGTTTTTGTTACCTTTCCGGGAAGGAGGATAACGGTGGTCAGCCCGTATTATAAGCATATATTTATCAACGATTTATATAATTAGCCTGTCCATTCATTTTAACATGATGCCATATTTTTTCCATTCCTGATAACATCTTTCAATTTCCGGCTTCCATCCTTTCTGAACAAATAACTGACCTGTTTCATCCCAAAAG
Source organism: uncultured Bacteroidales bacterium (assembly GCA_937965665.1). GTDB lineage: Bacteria > Bacteroidota > Bacteroidia > Bacteroidales > UBA4417 > UBA4417. The sequence goes on along the minus strand of CALCJE010000314.1, from coordinate 4,437 downwards.
TCATTAATCTCAACAACCACCGGGCCCTGATCTGTTACTGCAATATCCCAGCCTATTGCCCTCAGGAAAGGCATGGCTTGTTGAAACCGGATAATTTGATTTTTAATGGTTTCCCAGTTTTCAACCACAATGCCATTGAGTTGGGTACCATTCTCCGGATGGTGGGAAATCGGTTTCGTTTTACGCCAACCGTCGAATTGGAGTGCAAAACAAATTTCCCCTGTCGGAATATTTATCGCCGCGTCGATGTTTCCTCCGTTACCGGCATTGTCGACGCAGGAACCTTGTTTGCCAATTTTAACGAATGCTGTAATTATCTCAGCCTCCCCCGAAGTTGAAAGCATAGTAATAAACCGCACCGTATTTACCGATGATGCGTTAAACTGCCTAAATTGGGCTGTTTGTTCGATTACGCTTTCAAATATCAAAGGATCTTTTTTAAGTAGCTGTGATAATTCGAAAACCTCTCCTTTATAACTTTTCAGGTAACACCCCCCATTAGTATAGTCAATACTTGTAATAAGCAAAACACCTTCTCCGTGCGATGATTCAGTAGATTTAATCATGCAGGCATTTACTTTTTTATTTTTCAGAATTTTCAGCACTGATTCATAATCATAGCCAATCCGTTTATTGTCAGTCCGGCTAATGCGATCATAATAACAATATAGTTCGGCTTTATCAATTCCGGCATTTTCGAGAAATAAGTGCGTTATGTACTTATTTCGTGCCAGTATATAATATTTGCGTGGATTGAGAATTTCCAGGTAATGATATTTGTTGCCTGAACTTAAAAACGTATCCCTGAATGCTTCGGTCTGCTTTTCGAATTCAAATTTATAATATTCGTAAAAACTGATCCGGATGTTGTGACGTAGTTTATAAAAGTCTTTTATAATTTCAATGAACCCTTTGCCGGATTCAAGCTTTATTTCCTTCAAACGAATGATTGTTCTTTTTATCGTATCATAATGTTTCATAATATCCGGATTTTTTGTATTTGTATAACTTAATATACCCGGTAAACCCAACGGTACCGGAATGGCTAACTGTAAGCCAATAAACTACTTGTATTGCTGAAGTAAATATATAATAAAAAATGACAGAGTATCAAAACATTCTATTTGCTGTGAATGTGAGAAGTATGCATGGGCTATCAGTGTAAAGGAATATCGTCAGAAACTTATAGCTGAAAAATTTGCAAAATTACTCGTACGTTGTATTCGATAAGATTGAATATTTGGTTATGTTTGTAACTAAATTCAGGGGCAGGGTTCAGCCCTGAAGAGAGAAAATTAGTATTGCATACACAATCAGTTTGTTCTGAAAATAAAGATAGATAACTAAATAATATTACTTTTTAATCTATACAAATGAGAGTATTACTAATCAGCATTTTATGCTGTATAATGCTTCAGGGGCATACCCAAAAACTGGTCAGAACCTTTTATAACGACTCGTGGCTCCTTACATCCAAAAAGAAGGCAACTTATTGCCGGGTCGGTTTCCTGGATACCGTAACTTACAGCTACTATGGTGCGGTGAACGATTACTACCTGAAAACCGGCAAACTCCAGATGAGCGGAAATTATATTGGCAGTGTTAAAAACGGCGCTTTCAAATTTTTTTATCCAAACGGGATAGAAAAATCCAGCGGAAATTATGTTAAAAATGTAAAAGATGGGGTTTGGACAAGTTATTATGAGAATGGAAGCTTCAGGGATAAATTACTTTATAGTGGCAGTGATGTAATTCCAATTACTTATTACGATTCGACGGGAGTTCAGAAATTAAACCAGGGCACAGGACAATGGCGCACAGAATATTTTGACGACATCGGGCAGGAACAGATCATAATCGATTGTTATTTTCAGGATTCGTTGCGGGAAGGTGAATGGAATTTTTATGTGAGGGAAATGCTTGGCGACAGCCTGGGAATACCCTTGCATACGCGCATTGAAACCTATCACCAGGGGAAATTAATATCGGGAAAGGGCTATGTAAACGAAAAAGTGGTCGACCGCGTACTGCCTACCATACAGTTGGTTGGAGAACCCACAAAATTTTATACTACCGAAAACTGGTTGTGCACGCAGTATGCCTGCATCGAAGAGTACCCGTTTCTGAATTTTCTGCCCAAACTGGATTCGACCAAACTTCCTGTCGACAGCCTGGCCGAATTTCCGGGAGGATTACAGGCCTTCGAAAACAAAATCGCGCTAAACAAAGGCCTGCAAAAGGTTGGTTTGTACAGTTATAACAGCACATATCAATTTGTCATCACTATTGATAACAACGGAAAACTTTCCTTTACAACACGTTACAACTATTCGGATGATTTTTACAAGGAAATCATACGCATATTAAAGAAGCAGCCGGCATGGAAGGCTGCAATAAGAAATAATAAGAATGTCACAAATTATTTTGCACTCGTTGTTAACCTGAAAGATGGCCTGATACGGGTAAAAATGGCAAGTTTGAATGAGATTGAAAAACCTGGTTAGCGCCATAAAGTAATAACCAGCCAAAACAACCCTCAGCGGCTTACATTTGGCTGGCTATAAAATGCAACAGCAGTATTTATTGTTAAAATCCGGAAAACCACAATACGGATTTCTTCCTTTTTAACCCGGATCACTATTCAATCATCCCCACCCCTACCGTTTCGTTGGTTCCTTCGTCTATAAAAATAACGGCGCCGGTAATGCGGTTTTGCCGGTACGAATCAAAAAGCAGCGGTTTGGTAGTACGGATCTGGATATGTGCTATATCGTTCATTTTTACTTCGGCGTCGTCGGTAATATGCTCAAGGGTATTTACGTTTACCTTGTAATGTACCTCTTTTACCAGGCAGCGCACATCGCGGGTGGTATGTTTCATCGCGTATTTGCCGTTAATCTGCAAAGGGCGCGGGCTCATCCAGCATATCATCATGGTAATATCCTGGCTTACCTGCGGACGATTGTCTTCTTTTACAATCATATCGCCCCGGCTTATATCAATATCATCAGTAAGTTGCATGGTAACCGACATAGGCGGGAAGGCTTGTTCTAACTGCTTATCCTGCAGCTCGATAGACTTAATAGTGGAATGATACCCTCCGGGCAGCACCATCACCTTGTCGCCGGTTTTAAAGATTCCGCCATCCACACGACCGGCATAGCCGCGGTAATCGTGGTATTCGTCGGAAATGGGCCTCACCACATACTGTACCGGGAAACGGGGATCAGTAAGGTTGTAATCGTGGTCTATGGGTAAGGTTTCGAGCACATCGAGCAGGGTACCGTTGTTGTACCAGCTCATATTGGTTGAGGGTTCAACCACGTTGTCGCCATGCAAAGCACTGATAGGAACAAAACGGAAATCCTTAACGCCCAGTTTCGAAGCAAAGGCTACGAACTTAGCCTGAATTTCATCATACACTTCCTGGCTGTAGCCTACCAGGTCCATTTTATTTACGCAGATAACAATATGCGGTATCTGCAACAGCGTGGCAATAAATGTGTGGCGGTAAGTTTGCTCGGTAACCCCGTTACGGGCATCGATAAGTATAAGCGCTGCATTGGCGGTTGAAGCCCCGGTAACCATATTGCGGGTGTACTGGATATGGCCGGGAGTATCGGCAATGATAAATTTGCGTTTGGGTGTAGCAAAATAACGGTAAGCCACGTCGATGGTAATGCCCTGCTCGCGTTCGGCCCGCAACCCGTCAGTAACCAATGCCAGGTTAATGTGCTCATTACCCCGCTGTATGCTGGCACGTTTTACGGCTTCGAGCTGATCTTCAAAAATAGATTTACTATCGTATAAAAGCCGCCCGATCAGCGTGCTCTTGCCATCGTCAACACTTCCAGCGGTGGTAAACCGCAGCAACTCCATATTCAGGTATCCTTTTGATGAAAATTCAGTCATTGTTATTGTGCTTAGTACTTGGTGCTTAGTGCTACGTCCTGCAAGCAGGAAGTTTACACTTTGAATTTTATATTATTTTAAAATTTCCTTTTCTACTCTCTTTCTACTCGTCCTTTATCATCCTGTCAAATGTGAGGCATGGGTCTCAATGCCCTTCTCCCCATCTCCTTTTACCCCATCACTGGTTTGCGCTTATGCCTAAAAATACCCTTCCTTCTTCCTGTCCTCCATAGCTGCCTCGCTGCGAAGGTCGTCGGCACGGCTTCCGCGTTCGGTAACTCGTGTGGCGGCAATTTCGGCAATAATTTCTTCGAGCGAATTGGCTGTTGAAAGATTAAGGCCAGTACAGCTTACATCACCGATGGTACGGCAACGGACTATCTTCTTCTCAATTACTTCGTTTGGCTTCAGTTTCATAAATGGCGCATTAGCCAGCCACACGCCATTGCGCAAGAAGGCCTCGCGCTCATGCGTAAAGTAAATGCTGGGCAAGGGGATATTTTCCTTGTAAATATATTGCCAAAC
>CALCJE010000313.1 GCA_937965665.1 uncultured Bacteroidales bacterium | reverse complement strand
TGCATGGCTACGGGGTCGTAGGCCTTTACTTTTGCGCCTGCCTCCAGGAATTTACGAATCAGCACCAGGGCAGGTGCTTCGCGCATGTCGTCAGTCTGAGGTTTAAACGAAAGGCCCCAAAGTGCAATAGTTTTCCCTTTCAGGTTGCCGTTAAAGTGTTTGAGCACCTTGTGGTACATCACTGATTTCTGGTCGTCATTTACATCTTCAACAGCCTGTAGCACACGCAGTTTATAGTTGTAATCGGCAGCAGTATGTATTAAGGCCTTTACATCTTTGGGGAAACACGAACCGCCATATCCGATACCGGGATAAATAAACTTATTGCCGATACGCGAATCGGACCCAATGCCTTTACGTACCATATTAATGTCGGCACCAACAATTTCGCACAGGTTGGCGATATCGTTCATAAAGCTGATTTTGGTTGCAAGCATTGAGTTGGCTGCGTATTTGGTCATTTCGGCAGAGGTAATATCCATAAAAATAACCGGGTGACCATTGAGGGTAAAGGGTTTATACAAACTCTTCATGAGTTCTTCGGCCCTGGGCGAATCGAGTCCGACAACGATACGGTCGGGTTTCAGGAAATCGTCGACAGCGGCACCTTCTTTCAGGAATTCGGGGTTCGAGGCTACATCGAACGGGATGGAAACACCTCGTTTGTCGAGCTCTTCCTGAACGGCTTTTTTCACCTTCATGGCCGTGCCAACCGGTACGGTGCTTTTGGTAACAATCAGCAGGTAATCATTCATGTTCCTTCCGCAATCGCGCGCCACGCTTAGTACATATTGCAGGTCGGCGCTGCCATCTTCGTCAGGCGGTGTGCCAACCGCGCTAAAAAGCACTTCGCAGTCAACGAGCGCTTCGGCCATATTGGTAGTAAACTGAAGCCGGCCTTTTTTCATGTTCCTGTGAACCATTTCCTCGAGGCCAGGCTCATAAATGGGGATAATACCGTTTTTCAGGTTCTCGATTTTTTGTGCATCAATATCAACACAGGTAACATCAATACCTACTTCGGCAAAACAGGTTCCGGTAACCAGGCCGACATATCCACTACCAACAATAGCAACTTTCATGTTTAAACGACTTTAATTTGTACTAAGGTATATTTTATTTTAAATGGTTCAGCGTAATATTTGTAATACTTCCACCCATACGTGCTCACCTGCGGAAAAGTGCGTTCGCGGTTTTGCCCGTGATAACTCCTGAAAACGGATGGTACGTAAACAGATTTGCAGAAGTTCAATCGCAAAAGTAACCCGAAATCGGTTCCGGGTCTATAGTTCAAATCGTATTTTGGCTGTAGATAGGTTTACTTAAACGTTGTAGTGTTTATGCATGACTGTTTGTAGGTTAATTTGCTACATCTGTTTATATGCTGCTGATTTTCTGAAATATAGCCGGCTGATTACCATTCGCCGATCGTTGGTTCAGCTAGACTTCATCGCCTGTTTGCCGGCGAGAGTATCAGCATTTTTATTCTCATGTTTCCTTTTTGGAAGTTTGACCCTCATCTGAAATATAATCCAGCCATGTAAAGGCATTTACACGATTACACGTTTGGGCACCGCAGATGAAAAAAGCCATTCTCGTTCCGGCCAATGAGCATAACAGCTGCTCCTTCCTGTTTGTCATACTTACAACTACACATCACCCATGCTCCCGACTACAACATTTGTTAATAAAACACTACACAAATAGGGCTTATTCAACTATAGCCTGCATGGAAGCTTCGTAATATTTTTGTTTCGTGCTCCCAATACCTTGCTAACCCGGTATCTGGCGCGAAATTAATCCTTGTCAGCACACCGTTTTTGTAACGCAAAATTGTTCAGCAAATAATCCGAAGCAACCCATACACCAACAAAAGCAAAACTGCATACCAGCAAAAATATCACAAATGAAAAACAAGATTTTAGTTATCGACGACGAAATGAGCATTCGTCTGCTACTGGAAAATTTCCTCTCGAAGAGCTCCGATGTAATCTGTAAAAGCGATGGACAAGAAGCGCTTGAGTGGCTCGAAGGCAACCTTCCCGACCTGATTATCTGCGACCTGCAGATGCCTAACATTGACGGGTATTTATTCCTCGAAAAAATCCGGCAGCGTGGCTATACCAAACATACCCCGGTAATTATGCTTTCAGGTGTTGAAAGCAGCAAGGAACGTGTAAAATGCTACCGTATAGGAGCCCAGGATTTCCTGGCAAAACCTTTTAACCCGGAGGAACTGAGTGAACTGATACTCAAAAATCTGAAGCCAATCCATTATGCCATGGAGTGGTAAGTGGTGATGATTGTAATACGAACAGGAGCACTTCACAACCCGATTTTGTAAAATGGAAAAAGTAACATTGATTTTATATATAGGCACCTCGGCAGACAGCATTACTGCTTTGGGTAACGACGAGCGCATTACACTGCGCGTGGCCGGAAATATGCTCGAAGCGGTTAATGCGCTCAAATCAGGGCCACATCCGGATGCCATACTCTGCGAATCAATATTTTCGGGGGGCACAGCCTTCGAACTGCACGAATATATCCGCAAATACCAGGAGCTGAACCGGGTAGCATTTATACTTCTTTCGCATGAGTTTAAAGCAAAAACCTACAAGGACGCATTTTTAAAGCGGATTGACGATTTTTATGTGCTCCCCCTCCCACCGGTGAACGATTTACTGAGCCGGGTATTATTCCTGTCTGAATACCGGAAAAAATCGCCTGAGGCCATCACTGATTCCGGTTCTGATCACAATCATACCAAATATGTGATGCCTTTATCAAAACGTATTTTCGATATTGTAGTAGCCTCGGGTGCTTTAATAGCCCTTTCGCCCGTTTTGCTGTTGGTCATTATCGCCATCAGGATCGAGTCGAAAGGAAAAGTTTACTACATATCGAAACGTGTAGGCCGCGAGCCATTCGACTTTTACAAGCTTCGCTCCATGCGTGTAGGGGCCGACGCCGAGTTGAACAAGCTGGCAAAAGACAAAAATCAGTACAAGCCGATTTCGGAACAATCGGAAATTGATTTCGCCAAACCTTGCCCACGTTGTGCCGTGTTACCCGAAGGCAATACCTGTTCGCCATTGCTGCATATCGGGCCTCATACCATTTGCGACGACTGGTACAACACGCAGAAAAAGGAAGTTTCCAGATCAAAATCAGCGTTTATTAAAATTGTCGACGATCCGCGGATTACCCGCGTAGGGAAAATAATCCGCAACACCAGCATAGATGAACTTCCGCAACTTATTAATGTATTGAAAGGCGACATGTCGATTGTGGGCAACCGCCCCCTGCCGGTTTATGAAGCTGAGCAACTCACCCTGGGATACATTTCGAAGCGGTTTCTGGCTCCCGCAGGCATCACTGGTTTGTGGCAGGTTGAACTCAGGGGGCGCGGCGGCGTGATGTCAGAAGATGAACGCAAACGGCTTGATAACGAATATGCCGACAATTTCGTGAATGGAAATTATTCGTTATGGTATGATATAAAATTAATACTGCGAACCATTCCGGCACTTTTCCAGAAAGATACGGTATAACACTTTTTGGAGCAATAAGTAAATGCATTTTGATGAAACTGGTTAATATCATATTTCTTTCGGCAGGCCTCATTTACAGCAGCTTGTGTAATGTCCAGGCACAGAATACGGTTGAGGCAAATCCCGCCAATATCAACCCGAACGCTGTGTTTCCGCCATTAAGCGTAATGATTGACTCTGCATTAGCAACCAATGCCATGGTGCGTTTCCGCGAAGAAGGTATTATTGGTAAACAATGCAACCTGAAATCGTACCAGAATTACTGGACCCGCAATATTGGCGTGCAGGCCGATATCCGTTACGGAACTTTCGATAATTTTTCGACCAATACTTCGGAGGGACAGTCGCCTGCCGTACTTGCCACCCGCAGCAGCCAAACCAATTATGGCGTTGGAGCCTACATAAAATTTCCTTTACAGGATTTGGTTAACCGCAAAAACCAGGTGCGCATGGCACAATCAGAGCTCGACCAGGCACATAGCATGGCCGAAGCACAGCGCGACGAAGTAACCCAACTGGTTATAAAACAATATAATGATGTACTGCTGAAACAAAGGCTGCTGAAAATCAGGTCGAAAAATTTAACTACTGCCCGGGTAAACATGGAGATGGTTGAAAAAGAATTTCAGAACGGCGTTGTTTCAGTTACTGAATATGCCCGCATTTCCGACATTGTTGCCCGCAATGAGTCCGATTATGAAACAGCCCGCACCGATTATGTTACGGCATATATGATACTCGAAGAAATGATAGGATTCAGCTTAGGTGCCCCAACTTCAACAAACAACACCAATGAAAATAATTGATCTGATCAGGCTTTTAAGAAAACACATTGTGCTGCTTGTACTTGCGCCGATGCTGCTGGCTGCTTTGGTGATTATGCTTACCCGTAATCCGAACTGGCGATATGCGTCATCAACCACACTTTATACCGGCATTGCATCGGGATCGAGTGTTGAGATGGATAAGTCGTTTAATTTTTTTGCAAATAATACCTCTTTCGATAACCTTATCAATGTTATAAAATCGCGCGAAACCCAGCAGGAAGTTGCCATTCGCCTGCTGGCACAGCACCTGCTCCTGGGCAAACCTGATCCAAAGTATATTTCGGCTAAATCGTATGCTGAGCTTAAACGCATCACCCCTCCATACATTTATCGCCTGGTGGCAAAAAAAATAAACCCCGTTGAAAAAACAACTGACACCCTTGCTGAAAATAGCACCTACAACCGTTTACAGGCCCTAAGTGATTCGTTTTCGTTTCAAAATTTTGCCGATGCCAGTAATCTGCACCTGTTCCCACCAGGTATTGATCAGGCTGCGTATGAGCGTACCGTGATTAACCTCACCAACCTGATGGAAAGCAGCGACACCAATTTTGTTTACAAACTGCTTAATTTCCCCAACGCGCATTATTCGTTCAAAGATATTTCGTCAGTAAAAGCGCAACGAATTGCCAACAGCGACCTGGTACAACTGGATTATGAAACCGACGATCCGGGCATCTGCCAGCAAACGCTTGCACTGCTCACCGAAGTATGCATCAGGAATTACAAGAACATTAAGGAAAACCGCTCCGACGCTGTTGTTAAATATTTCGAGCACCAGCTCAAACTGGCTGCCGAAAGGCTGAGAATAGCGGAGGATAAACTGCTCGAATTCAACAAAGCCAACAACATCATAAACTACTACGAACAAAGTAAGGCTGTGGCCGTGGTAAAGGAAGACCTTGATGTTGAATACAATAACAAGAAAATGAAGCTGGCAGGTATAGAAGCCGGAATCAGGCGGCTGGAAGAAAAACTCAACATCCAGCAACAAATACAGCTTAAGAGCACAAAAATTTTAGAAAAAAAAGGGCAACTTGGCGACCTTAACTACCGGATAGCTGCAGCCGAAACCATGCCCGAAAGCAAAGACCGGCAAAATCTGGCACAGCTCAAAGCCCAGGCCGATGATTTGAAAGATGAAATAAAAGGTGCCGTAAGCGAACTGTATAAATATGGCTATACAACTGACGGGTTACCCATCAGCACCGTGCTTAACGACTGGATTAACAACGTAATTGAAGCTGAAAATGTAAAAGCCGGCATTGGGGTGCTGGGCGAGCGCATTAAGGAATTTCAGAAACAATATGCCATTTACGCCCCTGCCGGAGCTAACATTAAACGAATTGAGCGCGAAATCTCAGTTTCAGAACAGGAATTCCTCGAAATACTGCACGGGCTTAACCTTGCCAAACTCAAAATGCAGGACAACGAACTGTCGTCGAACATCAAAGCCGTTGACCCTCCCTACTACCCCTTATCCCCATTATCGACAAAGCGCAAAATACTAGTTATTGTTGCAGCCTTGTTCGGATTTATGCTGGTAGCCGGAAGCATACTGGTAATGGAGTATTTTGACGACACTTTGAAGAATCCTGCAAAAGCAGCCAAATTACTGAATTTGCCTTTCCTGGGTGTAATGCCAAAGCTGCTGCTGAAAAGCGGTTGTAAAAATTTCCCCTTCATTACCAACCGCCTGCTCGAAATTACAATACAGCATATTGAATTGTACCTCAGAACCGCCGCCCCTGGCAATAACCCCAAAACACTTTTGTTTTTCAGCACACTAAACCAGGAAGGAAAAACCGTGCTTTCGGGCAACCTGGCGCTGAAGCTGGCAACCAGAGGCAAAAAAGTACTGGTGCTGAATTATAAACCGGCCACGCCGCTTACCCCGGAAGATAACCTGGATGCAGCAAAGGCTGAGCCAACTGGTATCAACATTTCCGGTAACCAGCCTCAGCGTAAGGCTTCATTTTTAAACAAACTGCTGGGTTATGATGATAACAGGATTGATAGCAACAACCCCATGCTGGCTCATCCGTCCGATTACCTGGGAAAAGGCTGCTACATGGAATACCAGGTTTTTAACAGCCTGGAGCCTGTAACCGGATACATGGAAATACTCAGGCAAAACGGGTTTACACCGGCATTTGAACCCGATTATGTGTTTATCGAAATCCCGGCGCTGCTTTATCATGCTTACCCGGTGCACCTGGTACCATCAGTTGATTTACCGGTTTTGGTATGCCGCTCGAACAGAACATGGACAGAAGCAGATCAGTCGGCCCTGGATGTGCTGATGAAACTCACCACCCATCAAACCCATTTCATGCTTAACGGGGTAAAACTACAGGTGGTTGAATCAGTATTAGGCGAACTGCCTAAAAACAGAAGCGTGTTGAGGCGTATGCTGAAAAACTTTTTCAGGTTTCAATTCCATTCGCAGAATCATCTTTAAAACTCAGCAGTTTGAAATCAACCTTCATAAAAATAATCCGGGAGGATAATTTCCTGTCGCTGGCAGGCAACCTGACCATAGCATTTTTCGGGTTCGCAGGCTTTGCTTTGCTGGCACGCAGTTTCCCTATTGATGTTTTCGGGCAGTGGGTGCTGTTTATTTCGTCAGGTTCGTTTATCGAAATGTTCAGGTTTGGAATTACCAACACTGCCATTATCCGGTACCTCTCAGGTGCCGATGACAACGACAGGCTGAAATTTATTGGTTCCAACGGGCTTATAGGGCTGGTTGCCACGCTTTTAATCTGCATTATTCTGCTGATATGCCATATGGCATTTGCCGGGCCCATACAGCGGACCGGGTACGAACTGTTTTTTACCTGGTATCCGTTGCTGGCCATCATCAACCTGCCCTACAACACGGCACTGGTTATTATGCAGGCCGATCAGAAATTCGGCAAACTGTTTATGGTGAAAGCCATTAACAGCGGCGGGTTTTTCATGGTGCTACTGGTAAACTATCTCTTCCTGCAAATGACGTTGACACAGCTGGTATGGGCCCTGCTGATTGTGAACCTGCTTACTTCCGCTGTTTGTATGCTGGCCGGGTGGGATGGCTTGAAACACCTGCGCAAGGCTACAAAAGAAACCAACAGAACGATTCTCGATTTCGGCAAATACACCACCTTTACACTGATAGGCACAAACCTGCTGCGAAGCGCCGATACGCTGATTATCAGCATCAGCCCGCTTGGAACGGCGGCAGTAGCACTCTACAGCATCCCCATGAAACTTACCGAACTGCAGCAAATCCCGTTGCGCAGTTTTGTGGCAACCGCTTTCCCGAAAATGTCGAAGGCAAGCATACAGGGCAAAGTGCAGGAAGTTAAGGAGTTGTTTTATACTTACTCGGGAGCCATGAGCTACCTGTTTGTGGGCATCAGCCTTTTCACTTTTGTTTTTGCTGATTTTTTTGTATTAATCCTGGGTGGCCGTCAATACCTGGGTACCGATCCCGTAACCGGCTTCAATACCGCAAATATTGTCCGTATTTTTTCATTGTACGGGCTGCTGCTGCCCATCGACCGCATGACCGGCATAGGCCTCGACAGCATCAACAAACCAAACATCAATGCCCTGAAAGTACTGTATATGGTGATATTTAATATTGCGGGCGACCTGGTGGCCATTTTTATTTTCAAATCGCTGGCACTGGTAGCCGTTGGTTCCATCCTTTTTACCATAATCGGCATTTGGGTAGGATTTTATTATTTCAGCCGCGAACTTTCGCTTAACTACCTCCGGATTTTCAGCAATGGCATTGGTTTTTATAAATCGATGTTTGGCAAAGTACTGAAAAGGCCTGTTCATAAACCGGCGTGAGCACAAACAAATAACAGCTTTTAATAACCAGGCCATGCAGGGAACACTCAATCCGTTTGACAGCGCTACCGGGTCCGACCGTTTACAGTCGCCCGGATACCTCCTGCTGCTGGTTATACTGGTCGCAGCTTCGGCATTGGTAACCAGTAAAATGGGATTGGTTGGCGGACTGGGATTATTGGTGCTTCCTTTTGTTTTTATTTACTTCTACCTGCTTTTCTGGAAACCAATCATTGGGCTGTATACGGCGTTGGTTTTTGGATTTGTGTTGCTGGGTATAGGCCGTTACGCGAGGGGTGTGCAGGTGGGCCTGGCCATGGATGGCATCCTGGTATTAACTTACGTTGCTCTAATTTTTAACCGGTTCAACGACAGGGTAAACTGGACCCCTGCAAAAAAAGATATCACGTTATTGTCGGCAATTTGGTTTGGGTATACAATTTTTGAGGTGGTGAATCCTGAAGCCCGGAGCATGGCTGCCTGGTTCTCGGGCCGGGGTATAGGGTTGTATATGATGCTGATAGTTCCGCTAACCCTGCTTTTCATTGATACCAACCGGAAGCTGAATATCATTTTTGTATTGTGGGGCATTTTTTCGCTGCTGGCTACCTTAAAGGGAATCATGCAGGTTAATTTCGGGGTCGACCCGTGGGAAAGCCAGTGGCTGAATGACGGAAATGCCAAGACACATATTTTGTTCGGCAGGCTGAGAGCATTTTCTTTTTTAAGCGATGCGGGACAATTCGGCGCAAACCAGGCATATTCGGCGGTGGTGGCAGCCATAGTTTCCATGGCCCAGAAAAGCTGGAAAAGTAAATTGTTCTTTCTGACTGTAGCCGTTTTCGGGTTGTATGGCATGATCATTTCGGGAACGCGCGGCGCCATGAGTGTCCCGCTGGCGGGGTTCGCGACATTTTTTTTCCTGCGAAAAAACAAAGCGGTTATGATAGCCGGATTTTTTGTGTTGCTGCTGGTGTTTGTATTTTTTAAATACACCTCCATCGGGCAGGGCAATGCGCAGATCCGCCGCATGAGAACCGCCTTCGATCCGAATGATGCTTCGTTGCAAGTAAGGATTGCCAACCAGAAAAAACTAAAAACATACCTGGCTTCAAGGCCCTTTGGCGGAGGCGTGGGACACGGAGGTGTAAAAGCGCAGCGTTACCTGCCCAATGCCTACCTCTCGCAGGTAGCAACCGATAGCGGCTATGTGCTGGTATGGGTTGAGCTAGGTGTGGTAGGGCTGGTGTTAAATCTGATTATACTCTTTTATGTTGTTATTAAATCATCATACCAGGTAATGTTCCGCATTCGCGACCCGATGCTGAAACTAAAAATGGCTGCCCTAACATCAGGAATGGTGGGTATTATGGTTGCCAATTACGGAAATGCCGTACTGGCCCAGATGCCTACCAGCGTGCTGATTTATACCTCCATGGCCCTGATGCTGAACAGTGAAACTTTCGATACAAAACCCGAATAGGTTGCCCGAAAAAATATCCGGACCGGGAAACACAAGCGCGGAACCCTATAATTCTCCTAAGCTGTATCACGATTTCAGCTACATGAATGTAGCCCTGCAATCTACAGCTTTTATATGCACTCAGCTACAAACAAAGCATGTATTCAACTATAGCCCTTTTGGGCTGTGCAGGCTATTTTTGTTCTTATCTGGCTTCACATTTTTCATCACATAAAAACTATTGCCAATAATGACTCTTCGAAAAAAAGTTTACCTGCTGATATTCTCAAGCCTCGTTATTTTTCTGGCTTCATTGTTCATTTTCAATGAAATACAGATAAAACAAAATAACCTGATGATGAGGTCTGCCTCTGAACAGCAGGATCTGATTATTAACAACGAGATCAACAGGCGGTCGGACGATCTGAAACAGATTGTTACCGACTACACCAACTGGGACGACCTGATTGATAATCTGAATACAAAAAACCAGGTATGGGCAATGAATAATATTGCTACCATTATTAATTCGTTCAAGTTGCACTCGGTAGCCGTTTATAACCTCCAACAAAGTCTGGTGTATGAATTTGGCGACATGGGCAATGGCAGAATAGGCGATTCGGCAGAGATAAATGAAATCCTGAAACGTACCTCACTTGCAGGATTTATTCACTTTTACAGGCTGACCCCCAAAGGCATTCTCGAAGTATCAGGCGCTACCCTTCATCGTACACTCGATACTTCGCGCAGCCTCGATCAGCATGGTTTTTTCTATGTTACAAAACTATGGGATCAGACTTTTTTTAGCGAACTATCGCATGTAACCGGAAGTTCGATAACCATTCAACCTGATTCTTACCTGGTAAAAGAATCAAGTACAGAAAACGCAACAATTACGCAGGTTGCGATTCAAGGCCTTGATCAGAAACCCATCCGGACACTGGTTTTCGAAAAACCCAACAAGTTCCTGGCATCATTTCACCGCATAAGCAACTTTGTACTTTACTTCATGGCTACATTGCTGGTATTTGTACTTGGTGTATTCTTCTACCTGATTTACCGGTGGGTAAGGGTTCCGTTGAGGATTATATCCGATAGCCTCAAAAAAGGAGAATCGACACAGCTCGCAGCACTTTTAAAATCCAAGGATGAATTTAGCCAGATAGCCGGACTTGTAACCCGGTTCAACCATCAGCGCAAACAACTGGAAGCCGAAAATGCAGAAAGAAGGCTCATGCAGCAACAAGTTGCCGAACAAAATGAATTACTCTATGGACTGGCTGAGGCTTCAAGCTGTCTGCTTACAAATGATACACTTCAGGATGCCATTAGCGAAGCCAACGAGGCTATCCTCAGGCATACAAACCTCGACAGGATTTTTATATTTAAATGCGAATATAACAGCGATAAGCAGATTACGCGGATGATCCGGATTTACGACTGGATGCAACCCTGGATTGCTACACTGGTGAATACCGACGAATACAAGGAGCTGCCGGCAGGAAATGCTACCTGGTTTGTGCGCATACAGGAAGGGAAGATTATTAACGGTCCGATAGAGGAATATGGGCAAACCCTGCGTCCGCTGCTTGAGCGACAATTGGTTAAAACTATGGTGGTGGTTCCCATCATGGATCCGCAGGAACATACCTTCTGGGGATTTGCCGGCTTTGCCGATTGCTCACAAGGCCGCAGTTGGAGCATTGCCGAAGAAACAGCCTTCTCCTTGCTGGGAAATAACATTGCCGGGGCCATCAGGCGGCATATGTCGCAGCTCGAACTGAAAGAAGCCATGGAGCTGGCACGCTCAGCCGACAAAGCCAAATCCAATTTCCTGGCATCGATGAGCCACGAAATACGTACCCCAATGAACGGTGTAATCGGTATGACCAGCCTGTTAATGCAATCGGACCTCTCGCCTGCCCAGCGCGAACTGGTCGAAACCATTGAAACCTCAGGCGAAAACCTGCTGAATATCATTAACGAAATACTTGATTTCTCAAAAATTGAATCCGGCAATATGGTGCTCGAAGAAAGTGCCTTCGACCTGCGCAGGTGTATTGAGGATGTGCTCGACCTGATGGCACCCAAAATCTTCGAAAAATCCCTCGAACTTGTTTACTACATCGACCCCCAGATTAATGGCTTTGTGTTCGGCGATGGTTTCCGCCTCAGGCAGGTATTGGTAAACCTGCTTGGAAACGCAGTTAAATTTACCAAATCAGGCGAA
>CALCJE010000312.1 GCA_937965665.1 uncultured Bacteroidales bacterium | reverse complement strand
CTGTGTTCCCAGTATCAGTACAAATAATATGGTTATGAGTTGTTTCATTTTCTTTTCCCGAAATAAAAGCTTTTACCTACAGAGAATGCAAATGTTGTTAATCCCTCTTGCTGCAAGGCCTTGTTCACGTCGAAGAAAATATCGAAACTCGAAGTCCGCGACCTGTTCATTTTGCTGAAGCCAAGTGTAAATTTTACGGCAAATGTGGTGGTGCTGTTGCCTGAAAACATCATGATTCCTGCTCCTGAAACGAAATTTTTCGATCGGTTGTAAGCCGTCAACCCCAGGCTGGTACTCGATGTTTCGGGTGTTTTTATCAAACCGAAATCGAGGGCTGCATTCACCGAACCCGTTACAAAGTAGCCAATGCGGCCATTTAAATTTGTGAGTTCAGGCGAAACCATCCCGCCGGCATATGCCATCATCTGAAGCTTATCGGGCTCTTTCATGTTGCTTTGTTGTATGGTTGGGGGCGCAACAGGGGGTGCTGAGGTCATATAAAGCTTCATGGTGGTAAGCCTTTTTTCGAGCAATTGTTTCCTTGCTTTTTCTTCGGGCGTATCACCTATCAGGGATATGGCCTTTTCAATGGATTGTGCTGATTTGGCAAAAGCACCTGTTTTTTCGAGCGAAATACTATAGCCTATATAAGGAAGGTATTCGGCCGGATAGATGTTCGTGATATCCTGGAATAATGCAATGGATTGAAAATATGCATTTTGTGAGGCAAATTCGTTGGCTTTTTTAAAATTTGCGATCAGTTGTTCCCGGTTTTTAATTGTGCTGAGAGGCTGTTTGCTTTCAAATTTCTGCAACAGCAAACCTGCTCTTGCTGATATCCAGGCCGGTGCAACATACTTATCGGATGGTTTCCAAAATTCACGCGCCAGATCGTCGTAGCCCATCAAAGCAAAAACCTGTGCGCTGAAATACCGTGTATCCGTAGAATTTGACCCGGTACTCCAGCTCATATCAAGACGCATTAAAGCGGCATCGTAAATACCTGCAAGTGCCAGTGCATATGCATCTTCGGCCAGCAGGCTGCTGTTGGTCCGGTCGTTAGCCAGTAAACGGGTGTAGGTGGCAATGGCTTCGTTTACATTTCCCGTAAGTACAAAATACCTGGCTTTTTCGCGCGATGCGGCTTCGCCCATTACTGTAGGTACAGGAACCGCAGTCTGTACCGGTGCCGGCTGACTGAAAACTTCTCTTTCACCGTTTTCGTAAACAATTGAGGTAACTTCTGTCTTGGGGATAATGTAAGTGGGACCGCCCGGGTTACTGAATTTTTTATATGTTATGTCAGTCGTGCTTATTTCAAAAACCCGTGCTTCAATTACCGATTTATCTGTCTTTTGAATCTTATCCTGTGCCTTTATAACCATGGGCCACAGTAAAAGCACACATATGCCGGGCAGAATGCAGGTTGTTAACCAGGCAGGTGGCTTGTGGTTTATTTTAACGTGATTCAACATGGCGGCCGTTATTCGTTAAATTTATCTTTATAGTAATGTTCAATCTCCTGTATGATGTCCTCGTATCTTTCTTTCACTACAGCCTGTACCTCGGTACTCATTTTATCCATCAGCTCTGCCAGCTTTTCGCTGTCGGATTCCATTTGTTTCGAAAGTGTTTTTCTCTCTTTTTCGATGTTTTCGATTTGCTTTTTCAATGCTGATATTTCTTTCTTTTTCAATTTCTGATCCTGTTTGGAAGTGGCCAGGTATTTCGACAACTCGCTTTGCAATGGTTCCAGTTGCAGCCTGAGTAACGAGTCCTGCTGAAAACTTTTGAGCACTTTGCTGTTCCAGGTAGAAATGGTTTCCTGCAATGCCGTGTTTTCATTCTGGAAACACACCAGCATCATGGTTACAGGTGCAAAATAGGTAGTTACTTTCTGGTTAAATTTCTGCTCGCTAATAGCAAAGGGTTGCGATTTTAAAGCTACCGCAGGATCCGGGTTCGAACTCTTGATGTTTTTACTTACTTCCTTATACTTATCAGCCACCGAACTTTCTGTCTCTTTACTAAGCTTTTGCAGGTTTTCAACCAGGGCTTTGCCTTCAGCCGCCATTTCCGATTTTATCACCTTATGCTTTTCCCTCGAGGTAACCAGGTTGTTCTTTTGATCGATGATTTCCTTGCTGAAAGGTTTTGCATCCGCATTTTTCTTGTCTGTGAGTGCTTTTTCAAGCTGGTTCATGGCATCAATGCTTTGCTGCTCGCGGCTTAATGATGCCTGTAGCTTTTTATCCCAATCTGTGATAAACTGTGCCAGTTTGGTAAACTCATCATTATAAAATGAAATCAATGCTTTGGTTGGATTTACATAACTGACGGCATGAATCTCAAATGCTGTTTTTTTGATCATCACCTGGGTGTTAAGCCCGTTTTTTGAGGTTTCAATCACGATTTTTCCGGGAGGCAATGCTTCCTTTGTTTTAGCGGGTTCATTTGCAACCACCCTTGGCTCATCTTTTACCTGCACTGTTGGGGGCACGATGGGTACCTCAGTTTTATTGGTTTCGGTATTTTGAAGGGCTGGTGCAGCAACTGCAGCAGTAGTGGCAACTACCCCTGTTGCGAGCAGGGCAGGATTTTCAACCTGCTTTGCAGTGGTATCCATTTTTGGTTCTTTTTTCAGGGTGTCAGCAGCTGCGGTGGTTGCCGGCTTATCAGGGACAGCGGCCAGGGTTGCAGCAGCAGCTGTTGTTACCACCGCCGCAGCTGCAACTGTAGGAGCGGGCTTTGTACTACTTTCCTGCGTGCCAGCAGCTTTTTTCATGGCTTCAATCACCGGCTCCGACACATTCTGTGCTGTGAGGGCTTTAATGCCTTCGGGGCTCAAATCAAAATTTACCCGGGCATTGTTAATCTCATCAATGATGATCTCATCCGAAAGCTTTGCCTTTACCATTTTAATGATAGTAGCATTGGTGAGCACTTCGGATGTTTGTGCCTGTGCAAAGGAAACTGCAAAGCAAAACAGGAATACAAATGAGACTATTTTTTTCATTTTCTGACACATTAAATCTGTGATCGCACTACTTTGTGCGGTATTCTATTTCCGGGTTTACCCGCCCTGAGAAGCATTTTTAGCTCCTTCACCAGCTGTTTTTTTTCGCATAGCTGTTTTCATTGCTGAGATTACTGCCGACGAAACATTATGCGCCGATAATTCAATCATCGCATCAACATTCACCTGGAAATTCACCTGGGATTTGTTAATCAGGTTGATGATAAATTCATCACTAAGGTTGGCTTCCACCATATTGATGATGCTCAGGTTTGTAAGTGTATCTGCTGCCTTTTTATTAGCCGAAGGTGCTTTTACTGCCAGGGTTTTTTCGACAAGGTTATTGTCAACTCCGGCCATCCGCATCAGCAGGTTTTTTTGGGTGTCGAAAACCAGCAATCCATCCTCAAAATAGCGTATTACCCCGCCAAACTGTTCAGTAACTACCGATACCTTCGATCCTTTTAAAGTATATATCCCGGTTCCTGATGAAAAATATATCCTGCCCCCGGTTGTATCAATGGCTATTGATATTATTTCCTGCCCTTTGGGCAAAGCTGCCAGTGCCATTAACTCTTTTTGTTTTAAATCGAAACTAAAAAGCCCGTTACCAGTGGCAAATACGATTGAATTTGTTGTTTCAACGGCATACTGAACCGGCGAAGGCACCTGGAATAATTTCTGGTATTTGCCCCCTTTGGCAATCACATAAAGCGAATATTTGGAGGAGGTTGATTTGCGGTCGTACACATACATTACATTTTTCCCTGGACTTATGCCCATGCCTTCGGTGGGAAGTGTATGCAACTTTTGAAGGTAACCCAGTGAATCAAAATAACACAGTTCGTTTTTGCGTATGGTCATTAGGAGATGATCCGAAGTATACGCGAATGCAGAGATGGCCCCGTTTGATTTATTGGCAAAGGGCTTAAGTCCACCCCATCCCAGCAGGTAAAACTGGCTTGGTGAACTCAGCAGGACAAACTTGTTGGTAGTAATGTCGAGGGATGGAATAAAAGTATCTTTAAATTGTATATCGTTGAGCATAGCACGGCTCATCAATACCTCAAAACGCAATGAATCCGTGGGATTTGCCTGGCCGGAAGCAAATATCGGCATGCAGAATAAAAAACCGTAAATCAACGATTTCCTGCATGCAGGTACCAGGTTTTTCAGGGGTAGCTTCGAAATCATTTTAGTTCACGACTTTAATTTAATGTGTGTTTCAACCCGGTAAATCAGTACAATAAGCTATTTGTTTTTTTCTTTCCAGTCCTTGAACAATTCAACGCCACCTGTAACTATGCCCACGGCTTTCTCACCTTTTTCACCCACCTTAAAAACTGATATCACTCCACTGCTGATTCCACTTTTTATAGGATCAACAAAACTGTTCTTGATAGTTTCAACCATGATATTGGCGGTTTCTTTACGCACTCCTGCCTGCATGGCTTCCGAGGTTTCAACGCCTCCCTGGTAATCCATCCGGGTAGCCTGTTCTGCCGCTTTTGGCAATCCATCCTCACCAAGTACCACATCCACAATCTTCAGCATGCCCGAGGCTACGGTTCCCACAACCGGAAGATTTTCCATAGCAAATCGCAGCGAATTTTCTTTGAAGTCTTTATCTGCAGGAGCATTTGCCTCAATCCCGGCTGAACCATCTATCGGTGCCAGGTTTTCAAAACCTTTTTCCTTGTACCATTTATCGCGTTTGGCTTGCTCGGCCTGGGTGGTAAGCAATTGTACCGTGCCGGCATTCTCGTTAAGCTGCACCACGTTGGCGTCCTGCGAGGCAGGCTTTGAAGATGCAGTGGTTGTTGGGTTAAAATTAGCCGTCTGGCCTGCATAAAAGTCATCAAAATCCTTGTTGCCGGTGAGTGGAATTTTTGCCGTAAGCGAATTACCTAATATTGAAGTTATGCCGTACGACTCAAGCTGCTGGCGATATTCTTTGGACCAGTCTTCGAAGGCAGAACTTTCGTGGGGGCTATAGAGCGGTTTTCCCAGGTACTGCCCTTCGAGCGAAACTTCACCAGGACCCGATTGCCCGGAAACCACTATATCAGAACCTGTACAGGGAGTGCAGGTGTAAAATACCGAGCAATCGCCAATGTATTTGCCCCGGTTATCGTATTGAGGTGCACTTATTTTGACTGAAAGAATGGTTTGGCGAAGCGCTTCGCACTGGCCTTGAGTAGGGAAGGCATTTGGAACGGTAAAGGTGGGTAAGCCCGGGATATTGGCGCCACATGGCCCCGATTGTGTAAGCTGGAAGGTGAATCCCCATCCCTGCGATAGCGCAGTATTTATATGAATAAAAAACAGAAACGATATAAGCAGCAGTTTGCCAGAATTTCGTTTCACCAGCTCGTGAGAATTCCTCGTATTCATGAGTCGCAAATTAGAGCTTTATTGTTGATGGCCTGTAGTAGAGGTATATGTATTCAGAAGTTACTTCCGTTTTTTCAGGCAAAAATTCACTCTTTTAGGCTAAGCGCAGTCGATTTGGCTATCCTTTAGGACCCGGCCAATTCTCTATGTGTTTTCACAATTTCTCCCGGGCTTGTAATCCCAATCGGGAAAGAATGCTTTGACTCATAAAGCCTGGCCAATTTTTGAAAGAACAATATTCCTTCAGGTGTATAGCCGTCCAAAGATAGGGTAAAACTCCGCAATTTGTTCACCGTACCTATAATTTAAAACAATTACAAATAGAAGCGGTATCTTCATTTTTTAAGGTCAACCTGTCTGTAATTCTCATTAAATCAAAGAAATATCGCTGAATAAATACCGGTTCACCTCCAGTTCATCAGTAATAATCTATGTTAAACTATGAATGGCAGACATCTCCTGAACTGAATTAAATTTCTTGCCTAAAAAACATTGATGTATCATCTTTTAACAAATGTGTGCGAGATCATAAAAAAATGTAAAAAAACTGCCCCTGTGTTGTAACGTATTTGTTTTTGAATTTACTTTGCAAAAAAAAGTACTTTTAAATGAAAGAAGAACGGGATCCTATCCGTGACATCACTGATATTCGCTCCATGATGGAGCGTTCAACTAAATTCCTGTCACTTTCCGGTTGGGCAGGGGTGCTGGCCGGAATTTATGCGATATGCGGAGCATTTATAGCGTACAGGTTTTTAGGTTTTGAGCCAGGCGTAAATAATGATGGTTCCTTGTGTGCTGATAGCGGATCTTTCAGCTTGCAGCAGGTAATTTTTGTAGCTGTTGTTATTCTTTTGCTGGCTATCATCACGGCTGTTTTCTTTTCATATAAAAAAGCTGCCAAGCGGGGCGAAAAATTATGGAATGCAACGTCGAGGCGTTTGCTGGTAAATATGGCCGTTCCGCTGGTGGCTGGTGGAATTCTAATATTGATCCTGATTTCAAAAGGATTTGTCGGGTTTATGGCGCCGTTTACCTTAATTTTTTATGGACTGGCACTTTACAATGCAAGCAGGTTTACTTTTGAGGCCGTTAAGTTCCTGGGGCTCATTCAAATTTCATTAGGCTTGCTGGGTTCTTTCTTCGTTTCGTATGGACTACTGTTCTGGACCCTCGGTTTCGGGCTAGCACATATTGTTTATGGTATTTACATTTATTACAGGTACGAGAAGTGAAAATATCAGTAAATGGTTTACATAAAGCTTTCGAAAGCAGGGTCAGGCTTGGAATTATGTCAGCACTGGCGGTGAATGAAAAAATTGATTTCAATTCGCTGAAGGAATTCCTCGAAGTGACCGATGGTAACCTGGCCAGTCACCTCAAAGCATTGGAAAGGGAAAAATTCATAGACGTTGAAAAATCATTTGTAGGCCGGAAACCTAATACCAGTTATTTTATGACACAGGCAGGTAAAAAGGCTTTTGACGATCATTTGAATGCACTCGAAATGTTGATTAATAGCCGTAATCGCAACGAAATCAAAAAATAGGAGCATTTATTTTTTTGTCCTCATACTTTGAATAACAAAGTACTTTCAAAAAAATGTTAATTATTTTAATTAATGAAAAAATAGAAGCAAAACTTACGGGACCAGGCAGGTTCAAAAACGCCATCCGTTCTTAATTCATCACTACCAAAAAAATAACTTCAAAGCTATGAAACAACGCATCATTGAAAACATTAACAGTCCCGGAGATCTTGAAAAATTATACCGGGAAAATTCGCCTGACTTTTCTAAGGCTTTCAACGAGATTTCTGATGATTATGATTCGGACCTGGTCCGCTTTTGGAAAATTCGTTTAGCTCCCGGAAAAGATGCTGAATTTAAAGGATTCTTAAAGATGGATCTGTTTGTGTTGATAGGTCTTTTGCTTTTTGCTGCATTATTGATAAAGATTCCGCTGATCTTCACGCAAATAAGTGAAGATTCCTTTTTTATGCGAAACCTTGCAATTATTGTCTTTAATGGCATTATTCTGTTTTCGTTCTGGCAGAACAAGATTGCTGACAGGAAATGGATGTATGGGTATGGTGCATGCCTACTCATATTGCTGAGCTTTATTAACCTTTTGCCCACCATTAAAGGCGATTCGGTAGTACTGGCATTTATCCATATCCCTCTTTTCCTCTGGTGTATTTTTGGAATGGTGTACGTTTCTTTCGATTACAGGAATTATACCACGCGGATAGAATTTATACGGTTTAATGGTGAACTGATGATTATGACGGGCCTGATTTTACTGGCAGGGGGATTGCTCACCGCAATTACCTTAGGCTTATTCAGAGCCATAAATATGAATATTGAAAATTTTTACATCGAGTATGTGGCCTCATCAGGCGCTGTTGCTGCTCCAGTGGTTGCGCTTTATCTGGTGAAATTATATCCTACCATTACCAGCAAAATAGCTCCTGTAATTGCAAGGGTTTTTACGCCAATCGTTTTGCTGACGCTGGCTGTTTATCTAATCTCACTGGTGTTTTCAAAAAGCAATATCCGGGAAGACCGCGAACTGTTGTTACTTTTCAACGTAATGCTGCTGGCAGTAACTGCAATAATAGTTTTTTCGCTTTCCGAACTCAGCAAATCGGATAAAAATTTTAATGTACTGATATTGTTTTCACTGGCTTTATTAGCCATCGTAATAAATGCAATTGCATTATTTGCAATTATTACCCGCCTTACCGAAGGATTCACCCCAAACCGAACAGTCGTGCTGGTATCAAATGTGCTGATATTTGTTAACCTGGTTCAGATAGCACTGAACCTGCTACTGGTTTACTTTAAAGGAAAACCGCTGCGAAAGGTTGAAACCGCTGTGGCTAAATACCTGCCTGTATATTTTGCCTGGACCATAATCGTAATTTTTGTTTTGCCTTTTGTTTTCGGGATGAAATAGGCAACTAGCAGAATCTATTTAGTTGAATGAAAGCTTATCTGCAGTCCGTGAAATATCTGGGCTGCAGATACTTGCATAAATTGTACCGGTGAAATTGGTAACGATTACGCAGGGTTGCTTATCATAACAAAGTGCAAACACGATAATGGCTTTGCTTATGCCACATTTATATTGATCGATCCAAATAAAAAGTGGCAACTCAGTTTAGTATTCATATTCATCTCAGGTTCCTGGTTTAAATAATATCATCGATCCGACATAAATAAATACATGTTCTCTGATAGATGTATTGAATTATTCCGTATATTTACATAAAGGTAATTTAAGTTGCATATACGTTAAAAACGACGGATATGAAAAAACTTATCTTTCTTTTCCTGGCTTTTGGTTTGATTTTATTATCAGGCTATCCGCTGTTTTCGCAAAATGAAAAATGTATTAGCTTTTCGAAAAATGTAATTCAAAACGCTAAAGCAAAAATCCAGCGGGAAGGAATAGATTCCAATGACAATTACTGCATTAAAGCCGAATTCCCCGCGACGCTGGAACTGGAAGCGTTAAAAAATATTTGCGATACAACATTAAAAGCAAAAAACGTATCTTTCAACTGGCGGATGAATTACGATAAAAACCCGGAGAAGGAATACAAAATAAATGGCAGCAATTTGCTGGTTACCATTTACTTTAACGACAAATTCCTGTTTTTCGAGTTTCCTGTTGATAAAAAATTGAAGTAGGTATAGCCATCTACAAGTCTAGTATAATTCTGATTAATCAGTGAAGCATGACTGCTCAGTTGTCTGAAATCCTGTATTTTGAAAATGAGAGATACGCTATCGACAGGTATCCCCTGAACTGCTATCCTTATTTGCCTCGCGAAATTGATTTTCGATCGGCTGTTTCTATATGTTGGCGGGGTTACATTGCGACCTGGGAGGTAATTAAAAATAAACTATTCCTGGTCAGGCTCAGCGGGCAGGGAGATTTTACTATGGAGAAGCTATTCCCGGGGAAAGACAAAGTATTTGCCTATTGGTTTACCGGTGAAATTGGAATACCGGTCAGGGAGTTACACAATTATGATCGTCGGAGGTACTCCTCCGGCTTTTTCAGAAATATCTTTCTCGATTTTGAATGTGGGGTCCTGGTTAAGAAGCACACGGCTATAGATAAATGTAGTATCATCCATAACTCAGGGGAGCTCAGCATCACAAGCCATCAGCTCAACTAGTCGCACTTTTCGCATTGGGAAGACTGACCGGCTTATGGCCTGCTTAATCAGTCGGGATGTAAAAGAAGGCACGTAGGTTTTATCCAGATCCATGCAAATAATTAGTTTCTTTTCTGCAAAAACATTTCATTTTCTGAATCACAGCGTAAAAACTGATAAATGGTTATTCGTAAAAAACATAACCTGAAACAGCAGTAACAAAAATTGAAGAGATGGATACACATGCTCATCACCTGCACAAAGCCCCGGGCATAAAAGGCTGGCATTACTTCAACGAGTTTCTGATGCTTTTTACGGCAGTTACACTTGGCTTTTTTGTTGAAAATCAACGCGAACAATATGTGGAACACAAACGAGCCAAAGAATATGCCCAATCCCTTTACGATGATCTTAAAACAGATACCATGACAATTCATCGCACTATCGGTGAAAAAATCTGGATTGGGGCAAAATTTGACAGTGCTGCATCAATTCTGGCTTCGACAGAGATAGGCAAAAAAAATGAATTTTTGTATTACGCAGGCAGGTATTTGACGTTCAATGATGCGTTTACAGCCATGGATGTTACATATCAGCAGCTGCGGAGTTCGGGAAGCATTCGGTATATAAAAAATATTTCCCTGTATAAAAAAATAGGTCAATATTATAATCTGAATACGCGCTACCAGGCGATTGACCGGTATGGACAGGTTGAAGAACCGGGCCTTTCAGAATTGCTTTTCGAAATATTTGATATGAAAGATTTCTATAGTATCAGGTTAACTGGGAATGGTACATTTTATGATATGCAACGACCCTCATCGAAATTGAAGTCGCTAACCCTGAGCTCCAAAAACAGGAAGATGCTCTATTCTAAATTTGCTACAGCCCGTGAAAACGCAAATTCAAGCGTTATTTTTCTGAATTGGCTGAATGACGCGGCAATTGACATTATAAAAGAACTTAAGAAAGAATATGATCTGAAGTAATCCGTTTTCGCCATCCGTTAAAATGTTGAAGCACAACATTTCTTAAATGAGCCTATGGATTGATAAATCCATCTTTTGCAAAAATGCATTGTTCAGATCAGTTCTGTTTGGTAAGTGTCTTATGTACCCGGCGTTTCTTCACTGTTTTTTTATGGTATTGATCTGAGAGTACACTAATATTACCATCCACTTCCAAGACCGCCAGGTCAACTTCAGCAACCGACTTCACCCCATGTTCGCGCACAGCTTCCATCAGCTCAGCTGTTGAAATTTTGGCTTTTTCCAGATGCGACTCAAGAATTTTACCTTTATAAATAAGCATGGTTGCATCACCCTGAACAATTTTGCCAAATTTAGGGAAACGATACTGTAGATATTTCAGCACATAGTTTACGATGAAAAGCGTTGATGCCGCTACCAATCCCCCGCCCAGCGACGTGTCGGGGCCAACCATGGCATTTTGAACTGCATTACTGATTAGCAGGATAAAAACCAGGTCGACAACAGAAAGCTGGGCCAACTCTTTTTTTCCGAATATTCGTAGTGCAACCACGATAAACAGGTACACTGCAAGAGTACTGATTACTATACTTATATAATTGTTGTGAAGCAATTCGTTCATGACTGTGCTTTTTAAAGTAAATGTACAAGTTTTATGAAATCCTGAAATTGGCTGGTCTATATTGTATTACAACCTGAAACCGGGGTTACTTAAATTCTGATCTGAGTGTAAATGCTTTTGCCGGCAATCAATTATGGTTTTTCCCGTACTCGCTCTATGCAAGGGCAAACCGTTATTCCCATTTATCCTTGGCTTTTGCCGCTTCAATCGTCTGCCATTGCATATTTGCCGGGCAATCGCAGCCTCCTTTCTTTAACGGGACAATATGGTCGACCACGTAACCCGGTCGCCCGTTTGGGTAACCGGTTTGCCGCATAAATTCATGTTTGGCCTTTTCGCTGCGGATAATCCGCCCGTTTTTATCTCTTTTAACCGGGTAAGTTGTTAATGATTTCGAGGAGCCCTTTGCTGTCATCTGCCCCGGGGCGGTACCTGGTTTTTTATTTTCCTTATACCTTAAATCGGGTGTACCGTCTTTTTTTAAATGGGTACCCTGGTAAGCCGGAACCGGGTAACTGTGATACGACGAAGACGAAGGCGTATAAACCTGAGCTTTTGCCTGTTTGTTCTCTTTGTACCGCATATCGGGGGTGCCATCCTTTTTCAGATGCTGGGCACAAAGAATTCCCAGGCTTATAAAAAGAGAAAACAGGAAGAGAATAATCTTTTTCATACAGAATCAAAATTATAATGAAAAAATGAAATTTCATTAAAGCTTTCAAAATTTCAAAACAGGGCTATTCAAAATTCCTTCTTTTATTCCGACTCTCTAAGTTTTGCAACTGATCCTCCGGGCTCCGGTTTATGTGTGGGAATAAATAAAAAAGGCCGGAATTGCTTCCAGCCTTTGGTCCCTAGTGGTGGTGTCGACTGGAATTGAACCAGTGACACACGGATTTTCAGTCCGTTGCTCTACCAACTGAGCTACGACACCATTGTTGATAGGGACTGCAAAATTAGTATTATTTTTCAAATTCCAAGTATTTTGACAAAGAATTTTAATAAAAGGCTGAAAAATATTTTGAACTGAAAAAAACAATGCAAAAAAAAACAGCCTTTGGTTTTGGTGTTAAAAAAACTCCCTATATTTGCAGCCCATTAAGAAATTTATAATCAATTCATTAAAACATTTTGAAAAATGACTAAAGCAGAAATCGTTGCTGAAATAGCCAGTAAGACAAACATTGAGAAAGTCGCTGTACAGCAGACCGTAGAATCATTCATGGATGCTATCAAAAAAGCAATGGCTGATGGCGAAAATGTTTACCTCAGAGGTTTTGGTAGTTTTGTTGTGAAACAAAGAGCTGAGAAAACCGGCCGTAATATTTCAAAAAATACTACTATCATTATCCCCGCTCACAATATCCCTTCATTTAAACCTGCTAAGGTTTTCGTTAACGAAGTGAAAAATAAAGTAAAATAATTCATTACCCATCATAAAATCAGCAAGGTATGCCAAGCGGAAAAAAAAGAAAAAGACATAAAATGTCTACGCATAAACGCAAAAAACGTTTACGCAAAAATCGTCACAAAAAGAAATAACCACTTTTAGACTCTATGATTTCATCACATGAATCGTGTGTTATTCATGTGGTGAAATTTTTTTACTTACCTTTACCCTCACATCTTTTTGCCTTTATTCAGCAATCGGATGCGTATAAGTGTAAATATCTGAAAAGCTAATGTAGCTGTGGTAAACAAGGAATTAATTATAAATGCCCAATCTTCCGAAGTTAACATCGCGCTTCTTGAAGAGAAGGTGTTGGTAGAACTTAATAAGGAAAAAACTAATAATAGTTTTGCTGTTGGCGATGTATACCTGGGCCGGATCAAAAAGATCATGCCTGGCCTCAATGCCGCTTTTGTTGATGTAGGTTACGAGAAAGATGCGTTTTTGCATTACCTCGACCTGGGGCCACAAATCAACTCTTTCCAGAAATATACTCGCAATGCACTGGCAGGCAAAGATGCCCAGATCCAGATGCAGGATTTTGAAGTTGAGGCCGATATTGAGAAAACCGGTAAAATTTCACAGGTGCTTTCACCGAATCAGCAAATACTGGTTCAGATTGCCAAAGAACCCATTTCGACCAAGGGTCCCCGGATTTCAAGCGAAATTTCCTTTGCAGGCCGGTACCTGGTACTGGTTCCATTCAGTAACAGGCTCTCCATTTCCCAGAAAATAAAAAGTGCCGATGAACGCAACCGCCTCAAACGGTTGATTTCGAGCATTCGCCCTAAGAATTACGGTGTAATTATACGCACTGTTGCCGAAGGTAAACGCGTTGCCGACCTGGATGCCGATTTGAATGGACTGGTACAAAAATGGGAATCGGTTGCACAAAAAATGTACGGGGCCAAAGCACCTCAGAAAATTATAAGTGAACTGGATCGTACTTCGGCCATACTCCGTGATATGTTGAATGAATCGTTCAACAATATACATGTCGACGACCCTACTGTAGCCGAAGAAGTAAAGAATTATATCCGTACTATTTCGCCCGATAAGGTCGATATTGTTAAGGTATACAAAGGTAAAATCCCTATTTTCGATAATTTCGGGATCGATAAACAGATCAAAAATTCTTTCGGCAAAATTGTTACCATCAAAAGTGGTGTTTATCTCATTATTGAGCACACCGAAGCACTTCATGTAATTGATGTGAACAGTGGTCATAAGGTGAACAGCGACAGCAGCCAGGAAGAAAATGCACTCTCTGTAAACCTGGAGGCAGCTACCGAAATAGCGAGGCAATTGCGCCTTCGCGATATGGGCGGTATTATTGTTATCGATTTTATCGATATGCATGAAGGCTCAAACCGCCGGAAACTTTACCAGCGCCTGAAAGACGAAATGGCAAAAGATAATGCCAAGCATACCATTTTGCCTCCGAGTAAATTCGGACTGGTACAGGTAACGCGCCAGCGTGTAGGCCCGAAACCAATGTTTCAATTCTCGAAAAATGCCCTTCGTGTGGCGGAACCGGTGAAATAAAACCAAGTATCTTATTAACGGATGAGATCGAAAATAATATTCAGTATCTGCTCCAGGACCAGAATGAAGAATACCTGAAAATTAATGCACATCCGTTTGTTTACTCATTCCTGAAACAAGGCGGGCTGTTCCGCTCCATACAGTGGAAGTGGTACTTTAAGTATAAAAAATGGATCAGGCTTGCTCCTGTAAATTCGTACCAGCTTACCGACTACAGGTTTTTAAATAAAAACCAGGACGAAATTAAAATGTAACAAAACGGCTCCTTTCGGGAGCCGTTTTTGTTTACCTCAAATACTATTCGTGTGTAATCCGGGTGATGCAAAATATTAAGTTACTGACCATCACACGTATTTCGTTTTTCACTTTTCACTCTTCACTATTTTAACCTCGTAGTCCATGGTGATCAGGATATCTGCTTTAGGCTTCAGTGCCTGCACCATCTGGTGTTCCTGTTCGAGTACGGCCATGCGATATTCATTCTGAGGCTCCTTGCCACGCACTACCTGCGCTTTTTTGGTTTCGTGGTACGTAAGTTCGATAAAAATACTGAGGTCGATACCCTCTGTTTTTATCGCGTACAGCCCATCAACCACCAGCATATCAACAGTTGAATAATCGGTTGTGAGCTGATCGACCTGCTCGGTTACCAGGTCAACACAAGGACCGGTTGAAACTTTACCGGTTTTGAAATCGGAAATATTCCGGTAAATAGTATCCCAGTCGTATTCGCCATAACCTACCACATTCTGAATCCCGTTTTCCTTTCGCCATTCGGTGCGCAGCAAAGGCAGTATTCGGTAATAGTTGTCGATGTGGATAGGCTTGGCAAAAATTCCGTGTTTGCGTAATCCTTTGGCAATTACATGCGCAAGTTCCGATTTCCCGGAGCCTGATTCGCCCGAAATTCCAATCATCATTTTGGGTTTCCTGTTAGCCAGGATTTGGTCAATAATTATTTCACCGGCTTTCTGATGTTTCTCGGTAATCAATAAAACGTCGCCTAACATATTCTGTTTTTATTTAGATTTATAATTCACAAACACTTTCTTTCCCGTCAAGTACATTCAACCTGCTGCCATTCACAAGGATGGCTGAATCTTTATCCGCAGTAACCACCAGTTTCGACTTCGAAATCAGCAGGCTGAATCGAATACCTTTGTATGTTAACCCGAAACGCATAGTTTCCCAGTTATCAGGCAGACAGGGATTCAGAACCAGCAAGTCCTGGTCGAAGGAAATTCCTGCAAAGGTTGACAAAGCGATAAGTACCGTTCCGGCCATAACCCCCGCATGGATGCCTTCGGCTGTGGTACCCCCCTGTATATCAACATAGTCACTGGCCAGTGCATCGGCGTAAAGTTGCCAGCTTAGTTCCCGGTTTCCGGCAATGGATGCCAGCCTTGCATGAACAATACGGCTGAGTGTCGATCCATGCGAAGTACGATTGAAATAGTAATCGAGGTTGCGTTGCAGGTAATCGGGTGGGAGTTCGTAACCCATTTCCAGAAGTAGTTGGTCAACTTCCGTTTTTTCGAGGTTATAAAAAGTCATCAGCATATCAGCCTGCTTGGCTACCTTAAATTCATCGGGGGTAAGCCCTTCAGCTTTCAGTATGCGGTCCATGCGGTAAATATTACCGTACTTCTTTTTATAAAACTCCCAATCCAGCTCTTTCAGGTCGAAATATCCTTCGTACTGGGCAATAATTCCATCTGCATTTATATCGAGGAATAGCTTCTGAGAGATATCTTTCCAATGTTGAAGTTCATCGGCAGTAAATCCGAGTTTTTCGAATTCAGCAACTGCTTTATCTCCGTAGGATTCGAAAATGAGGGCTGCTTTCCCGAATGCCCAGGCAGTCATCAGGTTAGTGTAAGCATTGTTGTTGAGTCCGCCTTCTTCCGAATCAGGGTAGCTTTCGTGGAATTCGTCAGGACCCATAACTTTTGTTAGATCGTATCGCTGCTTCTGTTCATTCCAATGACATTTACTGGCCCAGAAACGACATACCTGCAGGAACATTTTGGTACCGTAGGCTTTCATAAAATCTATGTCGCTGGTAACCTGATAATATTGCCAGATGTTGAAAGCCACTGCCAGTGAAACATGTCGCTGCAGCGAACTATGGTCAGGATCCCATTGACCGTTGAGCGGGTTCAGGTGTATTACCTGGGTTTCTTCACTGCCATCGGAACCACTTTGCCAGGGGAACATGGCACCGGCATATCCGTATTCCCGGGCATAGGCAATGGCCTTATCAAGGCGTCGGTAGCGATACATGAGCATCGATTTGGCTACTTCCGGAAGATTGATATCATACAAAGGCATGATAAACAGCTCGTCCCAGAAAATATGCCCGCGGTATGCCTCGCCATGCAACCCGCGCGCGGTGATACTTGCATCAATAGTGCTGTTGTGCGGCGACATGCTTACCATGAGGTGATATAAATGGAGCCTCAGAAGCTTTTGCGAAAAGCGGTCGCCGGTAACCTGCATATCAATTTTATCCCATATGGTTTTCCAGGCATCAGCGCTTTTCAGAAGCATTGTTTCCACGTTTTCAGTAGCATTGTCGAGCAATTGAAACGCTGCCTGCAAAGGTGCATTTACGTCATCGGCTTTCGAAGTAAAGATGGCGACTTTTTTAACCAATGTAATGGATTGCTCTTTTACAAGGTTAAATGAAGCTGTGCCATAAACAGCCGAAGGAGATACTGAAGGTGTGAGCTGAGCCTCAACCACGCTTTCATGCATACTGAATGCATGATCTGCAGCCTCGGCAACCTGCACTCCTGATTGTGTGGTTGAAACTACAACAAACAGGCGGTTTCCCCGTGTGCCTTCTTCCACCGGCTTCAGATGTTGCTGGTTGAGCGATTTGTATCTTTCGACACCATCGTTAATAATGGCACCGTTTATGCCGGTCTTGATGGTAATTTTACCGTTGTAGTTCAGCGGTTTTACGGTATATTCCAGGGCCGAAAGATGTGGTTCGGCCATGGATGTAAATCTGTTGGATTCAATAAGGGTTTCATTCCCGTTTTGGTCGCGAACTTTCAGGGAGCGCGAAAGCCGACCGGTTTTAAAATCGAGATTTCGTTCAATGGATACAATTTCAGTATCGTTGATATCGAACCATTTGCCGTCGTTAATACTGAAAGTTACCGGCAGCCAGTTGGGAACGTTTACAAAATCTTCATTCCAAACGTCGCGGCCTGCAACAGGAGTGCTCAGACGGTTGTATACCCCGGCGATGTATGTTCCGGGATAATTTATTTTATTGGCATCCGACTCGTCCATGGTGCCACGGGTACCTGAGTAACCATTACCCACTGCCAGTAATGCTTCGCGGGTGCGTTCTTTGGAAGGTTCGTAGGTACGATAGGTGATTTTCCAGCCGTCATCTTCAATTCCGTTGGCAAACCAAAGGTTCAGATCTTCGTGCGATATTTCTGAAATGTCTTCAACCACGATGTCGGCACCATGAATAAGCAATTCATGTTTATTCTCTTCACGGGCCAGGCCCAGTACCAGGCCGAAGTTGCCCGCACGGCCTGCTGCTACACCTGAAGTGGCATCTTCGACAACCACCGCATGATGTGGTTTAACGCCCAGGTTAGCTGCTGCAGTTGTAAAAATATCGGGTTCGGGCTTACCTTTCAGGCCCAGCTCGGCCGAAACCACGCCATCTACCCGTGTTTCAATGAGGGGCATTAGGCCGGCAGCTTCGAGCACAGCTTCGCAGTTTTTACTTGAGGAAGCAACACCGATCCGGACACCGTTTCGTTTCAGATCCTTCATAAACTCAACGGTTGACTCGTAAACACTCACACCGTCACGCCTGAGGACTTCATTAAAGGTGATATTTTTCCTGTTACCCAGTCCGCAAACGGTTTCCATTTCAACGTCGTCCGACGGATCGCCAAAAGGGATATGGATGCCGCGCGATTCGAGAAACGATTTTACACCCTCGTATCGTGGTTTCCCATCCACATAGGGCAGGTAATCGTCCTTCTGGGTGAATTCCCGAAATGGCTCCCCGTGTTGTATTTCGC
>CALCJE010000311.1 GCA_937965665.1 uncultured Bacteroidales bacterium | reverse complement strand
CATGCTTTTCAGGCCTTCAATCCGGGTATCAGCATAAAGCGTTAATTTCCCCCCACCTTGCCAGGAATAAATTTTAGTACCGGCCAGTACCAGTGTTTTACCCAGGCGCGTTTTTGCGATATTCCGGCAATCTTTTACAGGAATCCATGCCGCCCTGAAATGTGTACCCGATATTCTACCGGAAAGGCGCAGTGCAATAAGTCCTTGTTCGCCTGTAATTAAAATCTCATCGTCCACTACCCTGGCGGCATCGGAAGGAACAAATTGATCAGGCGGGCTAAGGCCGTCATCAAAACTAATTTTAAGGCGTATAAGTTTACCGTTCTCAACCAGGCAAAAATTCATGCCATGTATCCATACAATGGGCTTTGAATCGATAAAGGCATTGAGGATGATGGGATAAATTCCGTCTTTACGGTAAATGCTTTTAAACTGCGAATTTGCCGTATTGAACTGCAGTAACGATGAAGTAGACGTAAGCAGGAAGTTGCCCGGGTTTACAACCGCCAGGTACCTCATAACATTATCGGTCTGATTGTACACATGGGTATAAGGCACCCTGAATGCCTTAAATTCCTGTCCATCGAAATAATGAAGCCCATCGCCGGTAACCATCCATACCAGGCCACGCTCGTCCTGGCAAACCTGGCTCACCATACTCTGCCGCAGTCCATCGTCGTTGGTAAAGGCTTTTACGTAAAGCGCTTCAGGTTGGTACACCTGCTGCCCATATAAGCTGCTCCCGCCAAAAGCCGGAAACAAAGCCAGGAACAAAATAAAAATTGTTTTAACCCTGTAAATACAAGTACAAAGAAGCAATAATCTCATTGCAGGGAATTACCGTTTACCTAAGTAATAGCAAATATAAAAAAGCTGTTTCAAATAATTGACTTTTAGCAATCTGAAACGCAGGATATTTTTTAAAAAATAAAACTGGTTTATTACGGTGCCAACAGGCTGCAGCCCCTGATGTCGCTGTTATCGAAACGGCCCAGCACTTCGAAGCTTCCATCGTCGAAAACACGGCCCAGGTCCTGGGTTGCCAGGAAAGAGCAGGAGTGAAAATTAGCCAGGTCGATGATATTGATACCGCCGGTGCGGCCGGTTTCCATATAACTCAGCGGGTCGTTGGTATCGGCTATCAGCACACGCATCCAGGGAGGGCAGCGGAATATTCCGTCACCTGCCGACCATGCCTGCGAAAGCAGTTCAGTCATGCCATACTCCGAATGGATTTTAGCTACGCCAAAACTGCTGCATAGTTTTTCGTGCAACTCCATACGGGTGAGCTCTTTACGCCGTCCTTTCATACCCCCGGTTTCAAAAATGATGGCACCTGGAATGGATACCGGAAATTTTTCTGCCATTTCGAGTAAAGCAAAAGTAACGCCGAACAACATGATTTTTAAACCGGCATTGTGCGCTTCGGCTAGCTGTTTTTGTAAGGCTTCGAGTTCGTGAAGGAAGAAACCACCCATCTGCCGGTTCGATTTCATCCGCATCCGCTCGACCATATAAACAAGCGATGAATTTTTACGTTCGAGGTACGAAGGAAGTAATGCAAATACCGCGTACTGCGACAAATCGCCGTAAAACAACTCCAATCCTTTGGTAAAGCTTAATTCGTATAAACCGGTATCGGCAACATAATGCCGGCTGGTTTCGGTGCCCGTGGTTCCGCTGCTTTCAAAAACCGCCTCTTCAATAAAATCGCCGGTTGTAATTTTATGCGTTTTGAAGAAACTTAAAGGCAGAAACGGTATCTGTTCGGGGTGATACACCTGGCTTTCGCTGATGCCCAGCGCATCAACAAAGCTGTGGTAAATTTTGTTATTTCTATACTGGAACCGAAATAAACTGCGTGCTATTTCGTTAAACTCGAAAGGGCTTTGCAGGTTAAATATGCTATGTTTAAAAGCTGTGAAATCCATATCAGAAATTTTGTAATTTTATGCCTCGTTTATGTCGACCATGAAAATATATACAAAGATAAGCTTATTCCTGCTTATTTCACTTCTTGCCGGGCTTTCATCGTGCATCAAAGATGAACAATACCCCCTGGTGCCCAAAATTGAATACTACGGATTTTCGACCATCAGGGATATTACAGGAAAAGACTCTATCGGGAAAATATCGATTTCGTATACCGACGGCGACGGCAATATCGGCCTGTTTGCCTGGGACACGGTGGAGCCCCGCAAATATAACTTCTACCTCAAATTTATGCAGCAGGTTAACGGCAAACTCGAAGAAGTTAAACCTGTAGATACCAGCATTACTTTCAACTCGCGCATACCCTACCTGGCTCCTTCCGGCAGGAACAAAAATATAAAGGGAGAAATCACCATGTCGCTGGAGTTGTATTTTGCCAGGCAAGCCCTGAAAAGTGATACCATCGCTTTCGAAATTTATATCAAGGACAGGGATCTGAATAAGAGTAACGTGGTTGATACACCACTTTTTAAAATTAAAAAGTAAACCCGGTTCTGAACCAGCACCTTTAGCCTTGCAGTTGTGCCGGCTTTAGCTGGCAATAACCCGGAAACCAAAGCCGGGGCATATATTTGCTGAACATCCAAAATGAAAAAACTGAAATCCAGGATTTGGGGCATCATTAATGTTTTACTCATCGCCCTCGGGTGCCTTTTTCTCCTGCTGTGTATCCTGGCTTTTACCACGGCGCCATTTTGGGCCTATTATTCACTGGGCACTTCCAACAGCAAAATAACACAGCCTCCGCATACGATTGTTGTGCTGGGTGGTGCCGGCATCCCCAGCGGCGACGGGCTTATGCGCTGTTATTACACGGCCAGGCTGGCTGCATCGTATCCCGAAGCTAACGTAATAATTGCAGTTCCCGGAAACAGTGCCGACAGTACCAGTGTTCCGCGCCTGTTCGAAAAGGAACTCATTCTTCGTGGTATTGCAGCCGATAAAATAAGCTTCGAGTCAGCCGGGCGTAATACACGCGAGCAGGCCTTAAAAATAGCCTCGGTAATAACACCTGCACAATTGCAGCAGCCAGTTACCCTGGTTACTTTGCCTGAGCATATGAAACGTGCTGTGCTTACCTTCCGCAAATGCGGGTTTACCAAAGTGAGTGGTATGCCGGCTTTTGAGTTTTCGCTCGATGCCGACCTGACCTTCAGCGACAGCGATCTGAAAGGGAATGCCGTCGCCCCTCCAATCGGCCACAACCTGCAGTTCCGTTACCAGTTCTGGAACCACCTGAAATATGAAATTGTGGTAATCCGCGAATACTGCGGGCTGGCTTATTACAAACTGAGGGGTTGGATTTAAGTAGTACGACGATAACAACATTAAAAAAATAAAGGCTTATGAAACTTCTGAAATTAACACGGATTATTATGCTGGCATCCCTATTTACAAATCTTTCGGCCAATGCACAGGACTGGGCCAACCTCGAAAGGTTCAGGCAGGAAAACGCAAATCTACCGATACCGGCCAAAAACGAGAAACGCGTGGTGTTTATGGGAAATTCAATTACCGAAGGATGGAGTAACCTGTATCCTGCCTTTTTTAAAGACAAACCCTATATTAACCGTGGCATCAGCGGGCAAACCACACCCCAGATGCTGATCCGTTTCAGGCCCGATGTAATTAACCTGAAACCTGCCGTTGTGGTAATACTGGCCGGAGTTAACGATATAGCCGGGAATACCGGTCCTTCGACCCTCGAAATGATTGCGGATAATATTTACTCCATGGCCGAACTGGCAAAAGCCAACGGAATAAAAGTGGTACTGAGCTCGGTGCTGCCTGCCTACGACTTTCCCTGGAATCCGGGGATGGAACCTGCCCCAAAAATTGCAGCCCTCAACAAAATGATAAAGGCTTATGCCCTGCAGCATGGCTGCGTGTATCTCGATTATTACACGGCAATGGTTGATGAACGCCTGGGGCTGAAGGCCGAACTGACTTACGACGGGGTGCACCCTAACGAAGCCGGGTACAAGGTAATGAGCCCGCTGGCTGAAAAAGCCATCGCGGAAGCGCTGCAAAACAACAACGGAAAATAAGCGGCAGCACCTGGCAGAACAGCCTCAAAATGCCTATTCTGCTTCCTGCGGTAAAAACGATTTGTCGACATTGGTATCCACCGGGCTGGCTGTCATATCGTTAAATAAAATTGCATCAGGCAGAATTACCGATGTTGGAGTTCCGAAAACAGTGCCGCCCTGAGGGCCTGGCATCATTACAGACCCCATGCCATTAACCACCAGTTCCTGGTTCGAACAAGCTGCAATGTGGTTTATCAGCTTTCCTCCGCCTGATTCAACGCCCAGGGGCCGCAGCAGTGTTTCGGAACCATCGGCTACCGAAACTTTATAATATGCCTCCGGCGACTGGGTTACATCGGCAACAGCCGGCTTTACCAAAATTGCAAAATCAAGCCCTTTGCTGCGGGCGGTAGTTAACATCAGCTTTTTCAGCTCAGGATTCGATTTCGCGTCGCTGTTCGAAAAAAATACAACCCCGGGCTCGAGGCTTGAGAATATCCCAGCCATTGTAAGGGATTGCCGCTGGTGCCCGTTTGAAGCAACAGCTGCCTTGGTTGAGGGTACCCTGTTGCGTAGCAGGTCCTTCAGTACCCCGTTTTCAACAAGTTTAACCTCATCGGGCGGTATGGTTCCTTCGTAGTCAACTATGGTGCGGCCAAACAACTTAATGCCCTTGTAACTTTCGAGCGTTGGCCGCACGGTAACTGAAAAAGCTGCCGGCATAAAAAGTTTCCCGATTTTGCTCTCTGCATTGTTGTTGTTCTGCGCTGTGGTTTTACGGTAAGCAGGCGTATTTTTTATCTCCTCCCGATTGGCTATCAGTGCATCTTTCCCCGTAAATAATGCTTCCATAAGGTTAGGCACCGAAGTATTTGCCGTAAAAAGTACCGGGCCGCTGTATTCATCTTCAAGTTTCGGTGCTTTGGCAACATCAGCCAGGTAAAGAGCCAGTGATTTCACTTTCCCTGAAAGGCGTTGGTCGTGTAGCAAAGCAACAGGATCCATAGAAATAATGCTTACCGATTCGGTTATATTTTCGCCACCGCCGTTTATGATGGTAGCCGAAATTTCAACAGCCGCAAAACAGAAGGGAATTTTAAGCCGGGTTCCTTCGGTATTTATCAGGTAATTATTGCAGTTTATCAGGCTGTACGAAACCCTTGAGGAACTGATATTATCGAAATCCTTAAACAGGTACGACAGCATCCTGGCCAGCGAATCGGCCTGGGTCTGCGAGGGTACTGCCGTAATATCGGGTAACTCCATGACCACAGGTTCCTGCCTGATATAATCAGGGAAATCGGGCCTGAGCGAAGGGTTTTTCAGAAAATACGCTTTTTTGGCGGCATAGTTCCTGCCGGCACTTTTAAAGGAATGATCCACATTATTCCATAACGAACGCCTGATGCCGGCATAGTCGCACTCAATAGGATCGGCTATATTTCGCGGGAACACCATTTCCTTCGACGGCGATTCCTCGAAATTTTCATCATTCATATCGTAACTGCCAAACATAAACCGGTAGCTGGTGGCGGCAATTTTCTGTGAGTCCGACGAAAGTATGGCGCCAAGTGTTGCATCCGATTGGAAATAGGTTCCTTCGGTAACATAAAATCCGGCAAAAAACGGTTTCCCGGCATCGGGATGGTTCAGCTCGTTCATGGAACGGCTCAGTTCATCCTGTATGGCCCTGAAAATAACGCCGCTTTTACCTGCAGGCTGCTGTGCTGCAACATTCCCGGCAAGCAAGGCAAGGCAAAACGCAATAACCGTTAGTTGAATATATTTTGTGTTCATGGGTAGTTGAATGAATTTTAATGACTGAAGCGTTATTTAGCCTGATCGGGACTGTTGATTTGCGGAACCTCGCCTTTGATTTCGAACTGTTGCTGGGTTTCAATTTTATTCACCAGCAACGATGGAGCAATGGTTGATGTGGGCACCGAGCCCGACTCAGCCCCGCAATACCCGTTAAATACGGCTTGCTTTCCACCACAGGCCTCAATTTCGGAAAACATGGTCAGTGGCGTACCAATCAGCGAAACCCCGCGTACCATTTCATCGGGCCGGCCATCAGCATACACCCGGTAAACCAAAATCGGAATGATATTGAATGCGTTTATCGACATGCGGTCAGCCTTGGTAAAACCACCAATAACTTCCTCGAAAAGATACCCGTATTCTTTCTTCTGTTTTTTGCACATCTTGCGGAGTTTCTCGTGCAAATCCGTTTCGGGGATATACGTTTTAGAAGTTACAAACAGGTTCGACTGCCTCGAAACCGGAGCCATACCTGGCTCGCAGCGGCCGTGCCCGTTCGAATTGCTGATGCCTTCCACTGGCTGCCTCGACATAAGGTAAGTCAAAAAGGTGCCGTTTTTCACTACTTCAACCTTGCGTGCAGCAACGCCTTCGTCGTCATATTTATAATTCCCGTACAACGGAACGCCATCGAATGCTGCAACGGTAGGATCGAAGGTAATGCTGATGGCGTCGGGCAGAATTTTTTCGCCCAGCTGGCTTTTAAACGTGTGGGCATCGGTCTGCTGCCGCAAACGATGTCCCTCGACCCGGTGGCCGAATATTTCGTGAAAAAAAACACCTGAAGCCTTGGCCGAAAGTATGGCCGGCCCAGTGTATGATTCTGCCTTGGGAGCTTTGCGGAGTTTTT
Source organism: uncultured Bacteroidales bacterium (assembly GCA_937965665.1). Lineage (GTDB taxonomy): Bacteria > Bacteroidota > Bacteroidia > Bacteroidales > UBA4417 > UBA4417. The sequence goes on along the minus strand of CALCJE010000311.1, from coordinate 2,795 downwards.
CAATGATAAGCATCACCTGGGCCATATCATCCATCAGTTGTTTTTCGGTAGGCAGCTGATCGGGCGTACGCACCTGGTAGGTTTTAACATAGGGTGCCATATTCCCGTCCTCACAGTTAAAAATTACCGCAATGCTCAAATCAGTTATAAAGCTGTTCTGTACTACCGAGGTACCTTCAGTCGAAATAAAATAATTCCTGATAGTAGAAGCCGATAGCATGGCACGGGCTTCGAGAATATAACCCTGCTGGTTGAACAACGCCGTGATTTTCTTCAGGTAATCCTTCCATTCGGCACCAGGCTTTATGGCAGCTACCACAGGTTCGAAGTAATCTGATTTGGGCTCGGCTGAAAAATCGTTGAACTTAATTTTTAAAGTGTCCTTCACCAGCAGCAGTTCTTCGTATTGCTCGAGCGATGCTTTGTAGGCGCCATCAGTGCATTCGCGGATGGAATTACGGATCGGCAGCAGGCTGTCCTCAATGGGTAACTGCTGTACCGAACTCCCCATAAAACCATAACCCATGCCCATATCATTGATGGGATGCGTATTATCGAATTCATAATTGCCGATACGGGTTTCGGCCGAAATCATCCTTTTGTGGTTATAGTCGTCGGCAATCAGGCTTCCGAAAGAGGCTCCCAATCCATACGACTGAATATCCGTTAGACGGTAAGCCATAAAATAAGGTGGTTTGTCCTGTTTCTGAAGGCTGTTGAAATGGCTGTTCAACTCATCCCTGAGTGTGTTTGACAAAAAATCCTGGGCCGATAGCTGCAATAGTGGCAATACTGCGCAAAGCATGGATAAAAGCAGTAACCTGGTAGTTTTCATAGTAGTCGATTACATAATATATTGAAGAACACCAATGTGTTAAACCTATTAAGCCCGGTAAAAGCGGCATATTTTTATCCGGATAAAAACAGCATACGAATTGATATATTTTAAGCATCAGATGATCCTGGAAAGCAACAGTGTCCGACCCTAAAAATTTTTTAAATGCGGCAATATCAGGAAGTACAAATAATGCATCAAACCTACGGGTATTATTCCAGATTAGCAAACATTTCTGTTAAAATGAATCAACTTCAAATTTTTGGTCTGCCAGGCTTAATGCACGTAGTTTTAAAAATCGTGCAATGCAATTTTCAGTCACACCTTGCAGCAGGTATTTCAAAGCTTCCAACCTGCTAATCTCCGGCATATAAAGAAAAAACTGGTGCCCTTTCACATGCTGTATTTTTTCATTTTATTCATTGAAGTACTGTTTGTTAGTATCATGATGGCAAATCTTATTTTTACATAAAAAAATATATTTTATATCGAACCAATCCATATAACAATATTATTATATATTTGAGAAACGGTTTCAGTATTTTAACATTTAAAAATTGCTCGCCATGGACTTTGATTTCACTGAAGAACAACTGATGATACGTGATGCTGCCCGCGATTTTGCCCAGCGGGAACTCATTACCGATGTTATTGAACGCGATACAGGCGCCATATATCCTACCCGGCATGTGCAGCGTATGGCCGAACTCGGATTCCTGGGTATGCTGGTGGATGTAAAATACGACGGAGGCGGAATGGACACGGTTTCGTATGTACTGGCTATGGAAGAAATCTCGAAAGTTGATTCATCGTGCAGCGTAATTATGAGCGTGAACAACTCGCTGGTATGCTACGGGCTCGAAGCTTTTGGCACCGAGGTGCAGAAGGAAAAATACCTGAAACCCCTGGCCCGGGGCGAAAAAATCGGCGCTTTCCTGCTTTCGGAACCCAATGCCGGCTCCGATGCCACTTCGCAAAAAACCATTGCCACCGATATGGGCGATTATTACCTGGTGAACGGAACCAAAAACTGGATTACCAACGGCAACACGGCAGGCACTTACCTGCTGATAGCGCAGACCCATCCCGAAAAAATGCACAAAGGCATCAACTGCCTTATTGTCGACCGAAACACACCCGGCATCAGCGTAGGGCCACACGAGGACAAAATGGGGATGCGAAGCAGCGATACCCATTCGGTGATGTTTACCGATGTAAAAGTACCTGAGGAAAACCGCATTGGCGACGATGGCTTCGGCTTTACCTTTGCCATGAAAACCCTCGAAGGCGGTCGAATCGGGATAGCGGCCCAGGCCCTGGGAATTGCTGCCGGCGCTTACGAACGTGCCCTGCAATATTCGAAGGAACGGAAAACGTTTGGCACCCTGATCTCAAACCACCAGGCCATTGCTTTTAAACTGGCCGATATGGCTGTGAAAATAGAAAACGCGCGCAACCTCTGCCTGAAAGCAGCCTGGCTCAAGGACCAGGGCAAACCTTACGGCTTCGCCAGCACTATGGCTAAATACTATGCCGCCGAAATGGCGATGGAAGTTACCACCCAGGCCGTACAGATCCATGGCGGATATGGCTATGTGAAGGACTACCATGTGGAACGCCTGATGCGCGATGCCAAACTTACCCAGATTTACGAAGGAACTTCCGAAATTCAGCAGATGATAATTTCGAGGGAGATTTTGAAATAGGTTGAAGTGTTTGAAGAGTTTATCGGGTTCGAAGAGTTTCAAACGTTTCAGGGGTTTGAAAGGTTTAAAGATTTGAAATGTATGAAGTAGTTGAGGATTACCTGGTTGCAGTTTAATTGTCCAACTCCCAACATCCCACATCCCACATCCAACATCCCACATTCCACATTCCACATCCCACATTCCACATCCCACATCCCACATCCCACATTCCACATCCCACATCCCACATTCCACATTCCACATCCCACATC
>CALCJE010000310.1 GCA_937965665.1 uncultured Bacteroidales bacterium | reverse complement strand
GGCGCGTATTTTTTCGCCGGTAGCATCGAACAGTTCTGTTGGGAAAGGGCCACTACCCACCCGGGTGCAATACGCTTTAAATACACCGTACACTTTTCCCACTGCCGATGGCGGAATACCCAGCCCCGAACAAACTCCGGCTGTAATGGTATTGGATGAGGTCACATAGGGATAGGAACCAAAGTCGACATCGAGCAGACTCCCCTGCGCACCTTCGGCAAGTATACTTTTGCCTTCGGCCAGGGCCTTGTTAATATACAGTTCGCTATCAATAAGCGGGAATGTTTTCAGCTCTTCAACGGCGGCAAACCAGTTCTTTTCGTATTCGCCGAAAGGCATTTTATCAATAAGCTGCGCCTCTATATCGAAATTATACGATGCGAGTATATTCTGATGGCGTTGCTTCAGCGCATTGTATTTTTCCCTGAAATCGGGAGCCAGTATATCGCCGAAACGCAGTCCGTAACGGGCAGTTTTATCCGTATAACATGGCCCTATGCCTTTAAGGGTCGAGCCGATTTTACCTGCACCCATGGCTTGTTCGTAAGCAGCATCGAGCATGCGGTGGGTCGGCAAAATAAGGTGTGCACGTTTCGAAATGCGCAGGTTTACCCGTGGATTTACACCTTTAGCCACCAGTTTGGCCAGTTCGATGGAAAGTATAAACGGATCAGCGATAACGCCGTTGCCAATGATGTTTATTTTTTCGGGATGAAAAATGCCGGAGGGAATGGTATGCAGCACATGCTTATCACCTTCAATCTGCAGGGTATGGCCCGCATTTGGCCCTCCCTGGAACCTGGCAATAATATCGTATTGTGGAGTAAGCACATCCACTATTTTTCCTTTTCCTTCGTCGCCCCATTGCAGGCCAAGCAATACATCTACTTTCATTTGCACACAAAATTAAGCAACCCTGAGGGGGTTGCTGTTTATACGGTTGCAAAGATAAAATTATTTATGGTCAGCGCTGAAAAAAAGAACTAACACGTTATGAAATCCACCTTAATTAACGGCCTCGGTTTTTACTCTTGTTCCGAAAAGCGTAAGCGAGTGGTGGGTTACTTTTATACCCAGTGTTTTTTCGACTGAAACTACAATTTCCTGTATGCGGGGATCACAAAACTCGAGTACTTCACCGCTTTCGATGTCGATAAAATGGTCGTGTTGTTTAAATTTAAACGATTTCTCGAATTGTGCGCAATTGTTTCCGAACTGATGTTTGGTAACCAAATGACAGTTGAGCAGCAACTCAATGGTGTTGTATAGCGTAGCACGGCTTACCCTGTACTTGTTATTTTTCATCTGTATATAAAGAGATTCAATATCAAAGTGCCCTTCGGTTGAATAAATCTCCTTAAGTATGGTAAACCTTTCGGGAGTTTTACGATGCCCTAACTTTTCAAGATAGTCGGTAAACAACTTCTTGACAGTTTCGTAATTAACTTTCTTTGAATCAGATATCATAGCAATGAATTTGGTGGTAAAAATATAAAATATTCTTATCTCTATTTAGAATTAATAAAAATAGATGAAAATATATTTTTCAGATCCATGCAATATTTTACCAGCACTGCAGGAAGCAGCTCAAAAGCATAAAAACCTGGGATATGTGAATGCAGGATTATGTTTTCACAAACTTCATCATACGCGAAGCTGCTGAAACACCTTCAATCTGTTTGATTTGTTCCACCACCCGGTTGATGTCGAGTGTGTCGTGGATAAAGAAACTGAGATATGCCTCAAACAGGTCGCCGGAAGTATCGATATGAAATGACCTCACATTAAAATGCATTTCGTCGCTGATTACCCTGATAATATCAGAGATCATGCTTTTACGGTCGAAACCGCTTATTTTCAGCCCGCCGAGGTAAGTATTGAGGTGTTTGTTGCTCCAGTTTGCATGTATAATCCGCGACGACATACGGGCCATTAATTCGATAGCTTCGGGGCAGTTGGTGCGGTGAATCACCCAGCGGGAGCCGTCGGGTGTAAAGGCAATAATTTCGTCACCGGGCAACGGGTGGCAGCAGGTGGCAATGCCAAAGTTCAGGTCGTCCATATCGTAAACCACGGCCTGCTTGGCCTTTGGCTTTCCCTGCAGGGCCGTGGCCGCTGTTCCGGTTTTATTATCGCCCTGAGCCAGGCGCAGTGCTTCGGCATTTTCCTGCACAATAAAACGGGTTACCTGGTCGAGCGGAATTTCTTCGAGGTACATTTTATAAAACAGGTCTGCAGAACTGGTATAGCCCATAAATTCGCTGAAACGGGCCACTGCGGTTTTGCTGAATTTGAAATTATGCTGCTTAAAAATTTCTTCAAGCTTCATCCGTCCTTCGGCGGCAAGTGCTTTCCGCTGTTCTTTCAACGATTCTTTTATACTGTATCGGGCACGGGGTGTAATCACGTACTCAAGCCACTCCTCTTTCGGAAAACTCTTCTTGGAAGCAATTATTTCGACCTGGTCGCCGCTTCGCAACTTCTGATCGAGCGGAACCAGGTTCCGGTTTACTTTTACGCCGATGCAATGGTTACCAAGTTCAGTGTGCACCAGGTAAGCAAAATCGAGAACTGAACTGCCCGAAGGCAATGATTTCAGATGTCCTTTGGGGGTCCAGACAAAAACCTCGTCGCTGAAAAGCGTAAGCTTGATGTCGTCGAGGAAATTCAAAGTGTTTGCGTCGGGCGATTTCAGGATTTTGCGTATTTCGACCAGCCATTCATCCAACCCTGATTCCTGGGCTTTATCCTTGTCAATTTTCTGTTTGTATTTCCAATGGGCGGCATAACCACGTTCGGCTATTTCGTGCATTCGCCGGGTACGTATCTGCACTTCGACCCATTGCCCGGCAGGGCTCATCACGGTGGTATGCAGCGATTCGTAGCCATTGGCTTTTGGTGTCGATATCCAGTCGCGCAGGCGGTTTTGCTTTGGATTGTAATTATCGGTAATCAGTGTATAAACCCGCCAGCAATCAATTTTTTCCTGTTCGGGGGGTGATTCTATGATAATGCGTACAGCAAACAGGTCGTAAACCTCCTCGAAAGGAATTTCCTTTACCTGCATTTTTTTATAAATGGAGTAAACTGATTTATCGCGGGTGTCGATTTCGTATTCTATACCCTGGGCGGCCAGTGCTTTTTTAATGGGATAGATAAACTTCTGAATAAAGCTTTTACGCTCGAGTTCGGTTTTCTGAAGTTTTAAATAAATGGTTCGGTAAATTTCGGGTTCGTTGTATTTAAGCGCCAGGTCCTCGAGTTCGCTTTTAATTACATACAACCCCAGCCGGTGCGCCAGCGGAGCATAAAGGTAAAGGGTTTCGGCGGCAATGTTATGTTGTTTCGAAGCCGGCATCGAGTCGAGTGTACGCATATTGTGCAACCTGTCGGCCAGTTTTATCAGGATCACCCTAACATCATCGCTCAGGGTGAGCAGCATTTTCTTGATACTTTCAACCTGTGCCGTCGATTCCAGTCGTTCGTAACCATCTTTGATTTTGGTAAGTCCATCCACAATATACGCCACCTTATCCCCGAATTTCTGCCTGATCATTTCGATGGTATAATCGGGATTATCCTCAACAACATCGTGTAACAGTGCGCTGATGATGGCTGTTTCGCCCAGCCCGATTTCACCTGCCACGATGCGGGCAACTTCGAGCGGGTGGTAGATATAAGGTTCGCCCGTTCGCCGGCGCATGGTAAAGTGAGCCTGCGAAGCCATAATAAAAGCCTTGCGCACCTGATTATTCTTCTGCACTCCCTTATTTGCGCTCCAGGCCCGCATCAGCGCCCGGTAACGCTTTACAATTTCCTTTTTCTCCTTCTGCAGATCAATAGTATACATATATCGGGGATCCTTCCTGCTTTAGTTGTCAAAAATACTAAAAAAACAGATCGCGAATACGCCTGATGCTGGCTGAAAAGAATAGAGATTTTCCTTTAATCCGATCAGCATTTATGAATCATGCATCAAAGTATTATCAAAAATATCGCTTGCACAACATGCCTATACCAACCTGAAATTATACAGCACACGATAAAATCAGAAAACTTCACAATTAATCTGATTCAAATAAAACCTTATTTGTACTTTTGGAGTTTACATGTACAAAAAGGCGTGATTCTTGTGCCGCTCATGAATTGTTTTTTTTGATGATTATGAAGAAATTTTTCATCCTGCTCTTTCTGCTGACCTTGATTACCGGCCCGTTGATGGCTACCCACCAGCGAGCAGGTGAGATTACCTTCAGGTATATTTCGGGCACAACATATGAAGTAACTATCGTAACTTATTCCTATGCGCCCAGCCCTGCCGACAGGTACGAACTTCAGATCGACTGGGGCGATAAAACCAAGACTGTATTACCCCGAAACAACGGCCCTGTAAACCAACAGGGGCATACCGGTGAAATTGTGGGCCCGGATATTAAAAAAAACCTGTATACCGGTATTCACACTTTCCCAGGTCCCAGCACCTACAAAATTTCGCTCGAAGACCCGAACCGGAACTATGGTATATTAAATATCCCCAATTCGGTAGAAGTTCCGCTGTATATTGAAACCGAACTCATTATAAATCCCTTTATCGGGCCCAATTCGTCGCCACTTCTGCTGCTTCCGCCTATTGACCAGGGTTGTGTAAACCAGCCTTTTATTCATAATCCCGGGGCATACGATCCCGATGGCGACAGTCTTTCGTTCAGGCTGGTAACCTGCAGGGGTGCCGGTGGTGTTAATATTCCGGGATTTACATACCCGGGAACCAACGAAGGGAGTTCATTTACCATTAACCCCATAACAGGCGAAATACGTTGGGATAAACCCCTGAACCAGGGTGAATATAATATCGCATTTTTGATTGAAGAGTGGAGAAACGGTGTTAAAATCGGGTACACCACCCGCGATATGCAAATTACAATTGTTACCTGTACCAACAATGCGCCGGTTCTTGAACCTGTTCCTGATACCTGCGTGGAAGCAGGCGCTGTCCTGCAATTTAAAGTTGTGGCAACTGATGTTGACCTGGACATGATTAAGATTACTGCAGCAGGAGCACCCTTCGAAATAGCGAATCCTGCAGTTTTCACTACCAGAGATTCATCTGCACATAATACCGGCATTTTTACCTGGAATACTACCTGCAATCATGTAAGGAAAAACCCATACCAGCTATATTTTAAGGCAACTGATAATTCTACACCGGTCAATCTTTTCGACCTGAAAAGCATGAATATAAAAGTGGTCGGGCCGGCACCCAGAAACCTCGTGGCAACACCTTCCGGCAATTCAATACACCTGAGCTGGAATAAAAATCGTTGTTCGAATGTGAGCGGATATGGCATTTACAGGCGAAATGGGTTAGATGGATACCTTCCCGGCCCTTGCGAAACAGGTGTACCCCCATCAACGGGATACCAGTTGATATCCACGCTCAAAACTCCCGACACCACATATACTGACAGTGAACTTTCGAGAGGGATTGAGTACT
>CALCJE010000309.1 GCA_937965665.1 uncultured Bacteroidales bacterium | reverse complement strand
GCTTTATACACCGGGAACATATTACTATATCGATGAGTTACCTGCCGAATAAACAGAAATTTAACGAACAAAAGCCAGCAGCAAATTCTAAATAGTTACATTTGCAGAAAACAGCTTGCTTTTAACTAACACTTTGTAGGAATGTCAAATAAAATAATGGATCCTATCGGTAAACTGATGGGATTGAGATATAAATCGCATCCATGGCATGGCGTTGAATTGGGCGACGAAGCACCCGAATGCCTTACCTGCTTTATCGAAATGGTTTCGACCGATACCGTAAAATACGAGGTCGACAAAGTGAGCGGTTACCTGAAACTGGACCGCCCGCAGAAATATTCGAACGTAGTGCCGGCCATGTACGGTTTCCTGCCACAAACCTATAGCGGCAAGTCGGTAGCTGAATATTGCATGGAAAAATCGGGGCGCGAAAATATAATCGGCGATGCCGACCCCATTGATGTGTGCGTGCTGACCGAAAAAGTAATTTCGCACGGTGATATCCTGGTTAAAGCCATACCAATAGGTGGTTTCAGGATGCTTGACGGCGACGAATCGGATGATAAAATCATTTGTGTGTTGCGCAACGATGCCGTTTACGGGGATTACAAAAACATTTCCGATTGTCCCGACCTGGTGATCGACCGGTTGAAACATTATTTCCTCACCTATAAAGACCTGCCCGGTCAGAACAAAAGAGTTGAAATAACCCACACTTTTGGTGTCGACGAAGCGCATGAAATTATTAGGAGAGCTGGCGATGATTACCGACGCCGTTTCGAAAATCTTGAACTTCTGCTTCGGGAAGTGTAGGAACGTTTAAAACTTTTAGCTCATTTCATGGTAAAGTCAACCCTGGTTATTGGTGCAAGTCTGCGCGAAAGCAGGTTTTCAAATATTTGTGTCCGAACCCTGGCCGCAGGCCAATTCCCGGTTACTGCCCTGGGCCTCCGCGAAGGATTCATTGATAAAATACCGGTTCAGTCGGGATTCCCTGCGCTACAGGATATTCATACCATTACTCTTTACCTGGGTCCGCAAAACCAGCCTGTTTATTACGATTATATTCTGAACCTGAAACCGGAAAGGGTAATCTTTAACCCCGGAACCGAAAATCCTGAATTTCAGCAACGACTTGCAAAAGCCGGAATCGGGGTTACCGAAGATTGTACCATCATGATGGTTGAAGGCGACAGGTTTTAAACGCTGCTGCACACCAAAACACGGAAATTTTCGTTCTGCTGTAAATTGATTAATTTAGCACCTCGATTTACCATTTTAAAACCGCAATACAGAACCAACTACCGGCATGCAAAAATTTCTGACCATCATTTCATTTGTTGTACTATTCTTTTTTGTTGTGCCTCAGCAGTCCAAAGCCCAGGTTTTTACAGAAATTGACAGTATTTCAGTTTGTTATAATGCGTTTAAATCGGTTCCGGTTGTAGTTCATAATATGACTGCGGTGGATTCACTCAGGCTGAATCTTACTTTCGAAGGTGATAAAGTTTTGTGTGCCGAGTACTTTGGTGTTCATGAAGCACTGGCTGCCGGCAATTTTGCAACAACTATTTATGATGATTCGGTGGTAATTACATGGTCAGGCAAAACATCTGTTTCACTTCCCAACGACACCCTGGTTACGCTTCGCTTTAAAGGCCTGGCAGGTACTACTATCCTGGGCTGGAATACCACCAGCAGTTTTTATCATACCACCGCAGGCAATTTACCAGTAGTGTTTGTGGATGGCAAAGCCGTTGTAAATCCAAAAATAAACCTGGTACTCACCGAACTTACACCTACCTGCCCCAAGACCTGTGATGCCAACTTCCAGGCGGATGCTTCAGGCGGCACACCACCCTATAAATACCTCTGGAATGGAAAGCCTTCGCAATACGATTTTATTAAGAAATACCTTTGTGCCGGCAAAAACCATATCCGGGTAACCGATAAGAATGGTTGCATTTTCGACAGTGCTTACACAATAAATGGACTACCAGGGGCCAAGGTTAAAATGATTGTTGAAGGAAACCAGGATACAACCATATATGTCGAAAATCCTGTACTCGCATTTTCGTTCGAGGAAGTGCCGCCAACACATGTTATTGAACCTCCGCTCTGGGATTTTGGCGATGGCGATACTGCCAGGTCGTTTCACCCGGTGCACATTTTCGAAAAAGCCAATACCGTAACCGGAACCAATCCCAGCTATACTGTAAAACTTCACATTTATAACGAAAACGGATGCGATTCGATTATCGAAAAAATAATCCCTATACGTGTTGCCAAATTAAAAATACCGGGTGTGATAACGCCTAATGCTGACAGTAAAAATGATGTTTTCCTGATTCTGAATGAAAACAAGACAGGATCGGGTGAGGATATAAAAATCACCAACGAGTATCAGCGAATGGAACTGATAGTTTTCGACCGCTGGGGTCGTAAAGTTTACGAAACACAGGATTATAAAAGCGACTGGATTGCTGAAGGCGTTCCCGACGGCTCATATTATTATATTCTTAAAACTATTGGTTTTTACACTACTGAAACACATAAAGGTTCCTTAACCATACTGGGGAGCGGAATTACGCAATAACCTGCAACCAGGCGCAGGAGTTAACCAATATCGGCGGTATAAAGCGCACCAACGGGCAGTGGCTTGCTGCTAAATAGCTATTTCCTGAATACCATTTTCTGAACCTCCACCCCATCGAGGGCCAGCAATTCATTTTCGAGGCGGAGGCACTCCTGTGGGTCGCCAACCAGTTCGAGCAGCACCAGCCCGGTTTCGCGGGCATACTCCTCTCCGGTATCGTGCAAACCCAGGCGGGTACGTATACTGCAGCCATAGCGGGTAAGTATGTTCTGTATTTTACCCGGCTCCCTGGAAGGTTCGTTAATCATTACGCCCAATATTCTGACTTCTTTCATAACACCATGAATTAATAGGTAAACGACATATTCTGAACTTCGAGGCCACCAATCAGGCTGAGTTCCTGCTCAAATTCCGCCCACTCGGCAGGTGTACCCATTAAATGTAAAATGATAATTCCTGATCGGCTGCAAACATTATCATTCAGTTCATGAAATCCGAGCCTCGATCGGATTAACCGCGAGTACCTGGTAAGTGTAAGCTGGGTACGGCCGGCTTCTTTAATGCGATCTGTAATGAGCAGACCCAGAATGCGTGTTTCTGTCATGGTAAAACCTGTTAAAATGGATAAATATTATTTTGTGTTTCGTACCGTGTATAGGCTGCCTGGCGCAACACATCCAACATCCGACATCTCACATCCAACATCTCACATCCGACATCAAAAATACAAATCCCTGGCCCCAGCTTTTATTTTTTCTATCCTCGACCTGATTTCCGGTATATTAACTTTTTCGTGGGCTTTTTCGAGTTCAACCAGGTTTTCTTCAATTACCTTATACCCTTTCTCTTTTGTAGCCAGAGGTGCATAATCTTCGAGGTATTCAGTAAGGGTAAGTATGGCATTGGGTGAGCAAAAACGCTTGATAAACCCGGGCACTGAAAATTCCATAAAATGCTCGCCTGTGCGCCCCAGGCGGTAGCAGGCCGTGCAAAACGAAGGCAGGTAATCTGTCGACAGCAATTCATCAATAATCTCGTTGAGCGATCGGGAATCGTTGATATGGAACTGCTCCCGGTTCAGATCCTGAGCCTCATTTTTATTTTCCGAATAACTGCCCAGTTCAAGTTTTGTTCCTCCATCAATCTGCGAAACCCCGAAACGCATAACCTCGTCGCGCACAGCAGCATTTTCGCGGGCTGTAAGTATCAGACCGGTATATGGCACTGCCAACCTCAAAATAGCCACAAGCCTGGTGAATTCCTCGTCCGAAACCCGGTATTTGCCTTCAAAGTTCATGGCCGATGCTTCCTGAATGCGTGGGAACGAGATGGTGTGTGGACCTACATTATAACAGGCTTCGAGGTGATTGGTGTGCCTTACGAGGGCTAACACTTCGAAACGCCAGTCGTATAAGCCAAATAATGCGCCTATACCTACATCGTCGATACCGGCTTCCTGCGCACGGTCGAGCGAGGTGAGCCTGTACTCGTAGTTACGCTTTTTGCCACCCAGGTGATAGTGTGTGTAAATTTCGGGATGGTACGTTTCCTGGAAAATCTGGTACGTTCCGATTCCCGATTCCTTCACAATTCTGAATCCTTCAATATCAAGGGGCGCAGCATTAACATTTACCCGCCTGATTTCGCCATTGCCTTTTTTTACACCGTACACCACTTTTACGGTATGCGCAATATATTCAGGACCATATTCAGGATGCTCACCATACACCAGGATAAGTCTTTTCTGGCCGTTGTCCTGCAGGGCTTCAACTTCCTTCACCAGTTCACGGTCTTCGAGCGTGCTGCGAATGGCTTCTTTGTTCGAAGAGCGGAAACCGCAGTAGGAACAGTTGTTGGTACATTTATTACCGATATACAAGGGTGCAAAAAGCACAATACGGTTTCCGTACACCATTTCCTTCAACCTGCGGGCGCCCTGCTTAATTTCTTCTATTAACTCAGGTGTATCGGCACTGATCAGAGTAGCAGTTTCGGCTAGGGTGAGCCGCTGTTTGCTGAGTGATTTTGCAATTACAGCCCTCACATCTTCCATGGTAGGCCTGGCATTATTGATATGGTCCCATATTTCGTCGGCATCGATGAATGGCTTCATGCGCTGATCGGGAATCCTGCATTTTTCAGGTTGAAATTTCATTTCAGGTATTTTAACAATCGTTTTATGGGGCAAAATTACAATAAATCCAACTATTTAAGCATTATAATACTTAAATTTATGTGAAATATTTAACAATAAAAATCACTGAAGTTTGTAAGGCCAAAACAATATATTTATATTACTGAATCTGATCGGAATATCACACTTCTATCTGCAGTCCATCGTAAGCCAGGTGCACACCATCAGGCAGTTTGGGTTCCACCATATTGTATTTCCCCAGGAAATGGCTGATATGGGTAAGATAGGCCTTTTCGGGTTTCAGGTCACTCAATATTTCGAGCGATTCATTCAGCGAGAAATGCGAAACATGACGAGAGTTTCTCAATGCATTGATTACAATCACTTTCGAACCACGTATTTTTTCCATTTCCGCCGGCGAAATATAATTGGCATCGGTAATATAGGTAAAATCACCGATGCGGTAGCCAAACACTTTCATCTCCTGGTGCATAACCTGGACCGGGATAAAATTAAAATCGCCGATAGCGAAAGGACTATTTATGATGGGATGCAGGTTAAGCTGCGGTGCTCCGAAATATCGCCCGGGTGTAAAGATGTATGGAAACTGCTCCTTTATCGCATCAAGCGTGGGCTGCGAACCATATATATCAATGGATTTGTGGAGTATAAAATTATAAGCCCTGATATCGTCGAGCCCGGCAATATGGTCTCGGTGTGCGTGCGTAAAGAGTACGGCATTGATGTCGTCAACCTTATGTTTCAGCATTTGTATCCTGAAATCGGGGCCACAGTCTATAATAATGTTCGATCCTCCCCTGCTGAGCATAACCGAGGTTCGATATCGCTTATCGCGTGCATCATCACTGGTACATACTTCGCAGTTGCATGCCACTACCGGGACTCCCGTTGAGGTACCTGTTCCCAGGAATGTAATTTTCAGTTTATTTTCTGCATTTAGCACAGGGCAAGGATATTAGTAGTTCGTGGTATAAAGGTAAAAGCTATGCGAGCCAGGTGTTTTCAAAACAGGTGGAAGTGAGCAGGCATTTCAATAAATCATTTCTTCTACCATCGATTTGTCTCTTTCCAGCTGTTTTTTCAGTTCATCGGTTTCGGTAAATTCAATTTCGTCGCGTATATATTTGGCGAAATAAACGGTGGCATCTTTTCCTCCAAGTGGCTTCATGGCAGCAAAGGGAAATATTTCGATACTAATATCTTCTTTTCGCCTATCGTCGCCATAGCGGCTGTTTTTTATATTGAGTATGGCCTTAAATGAATCACCGTCGGCCTCGATGCGCACCGCATACACACCGTCAGGAGGCACCAGCTTACATTCTTCCTCAATTTCGATATACAATGTTTGTATATTTCGCTCAATTAATTCGGTGTTCCCTGACCTCAGTTTCCCAATGATCATATAATGGTGATCGAGATAGGCATTGGCGCGCTGAATCCGGCCTTCCTGCAACGATTTACGGATAAGCGTCGAACTTACCGTCTCGTTGTGAATATCCTGTTCGGGAATTTCTTCAACTTCAAAATTATAGTAGCTGCCCAGTTCTTTCAGGAAGTCGAAATTGCCTTCGCGGTTGTAGCCAAACTGGTGGTTAAAACCAATTACAATTTTACGGGCATGAAGTTTTGCAACCAGTATATCCCTGATAAAATCTATGGATGAGATACGGGCAAATTCGGGCGTGAAGGAAACAATGATCAGGTTCTGCAAACCGGCTTTACGCAAAAGTTCTATTTTTTCACGCTGCGAGTTAATAAGGAACAGGTCCTTGCCGGCGGTTTCGGGAAAAAGCACTTTACGTGGATGCGGGTGAAAAGTGATCAGTACACTTTCGCCCTGAATTTCGCGTGCCAGTTTATTAATGCGGTTTATGATCGCCTTATGACCCACATGTACACCATCGAAACTCCCCGTGGTAATTACGGGGTTAGGAATAGGCACCAGCTGATCAAAATCGTAAAAAATCCGCATCGTTAAAACACTTGAAGTACTTGACAATAAGGCGCATTGAACTTGAGCGAATAACCATTACCGGTTCGCTTTTAAACTTTTTTCACAAAATATGCCAGTTTTTCAAGTGAAGTTATCATGTCGTATTCTTCGAGGTAAACATTTGAGGGCACATTGATAGGTTTTGGAGTAAAATTGAGTATCCCCTTTATCCCGGCCATGACTAAAATTTCAGCAACAACAGCAGCTTCCGAAGCCGGCACTGTTAAAACAGCAATGGTGATATTTTCATTTTTAATGATCTCGGTGAGCCT
>CALCJE010000308.1 GCA_937965665.1 uncultured Bacteroidales bacterium | reverse complement strand
CATTGAATGATTCAGCAGAAGCATTAGTACTTCGATTATCAAAATAATTGAGGATCATAGAGGATCAAGAGGATTATGCCCAAAAGTTGTTTTGAGGACAAATGATTTATAAGAGAACTCTTGGATACCCGGATTTTTGTAACAAAAAAATCCGGGATGGTTTTAGTTTGATGATTTAAAGAATAAAATATTATAAAAAATTTTAAATAAAATTACCTTCCTCTTCAAAATTCGGCAATAATAATCAATAACATTTGATTTATTTACTGAACAATATTTCAAAAGTTAACTGAAATTGTAGATTTTATATAATTATTACGACATTATTATGTTGATAAACAGCAGTATAGAAATATATTAAAAAAAATAAAAGTAAAATGTACTTTTATTAATTTCTTGTTGTATCTTAGCTACGAAAAAATAAGTGTAAACATTACGCTTATTTAATATGGTTCTAAAAAACAATACTCTATTCCTGACTTGTGAAATACAGAAGAACAATGGAGAAAGTGTTATTTATTCCAAATCTGATAAAAACTTACAAACGTCTGTTTGAGTGTTTGATGCTATAATCAGGCTATTCTTTCTCAAAATTCCTTCTTCACTTAATCAGGTGATCCGATTTCTTATTCGATCATTGTTAAATAGCATAATTGGATTTCGACTCAGAAGTACTAATTGTCACATTTGAAAACTTAATACCCCATTGCGCAATACCTGAAAAGTCCTGTTACAGATAAATGTATTTTCTGGTAACTAAAAATAGAGATTATGCTTGAAGAAATAAATGCAATCAGCCCAGGTGTTGATATCTACAATAAATATACACCTTTCCTGGTAGCTGTCGATTGTATCATTTTCGGTTTTATTAAAGGGGAATTGAAACTCTTAATTATAAATAGGGTAATGCATCCTTGCAAAGGTTCATGGTCGTTGATGGGTGGATTTGTTAGTCCTGAAGTAAGCATGGATGAAGCTGCTAATAAGATACTTTACGATTTAACAGGATTGAAAGGCCTATATATGAAACAATTATACACATATGGGGATATTAATCGTGATCCTGGGGCCCGGGTAATTTCAACTTCATATTATTCCCTCATTAAAATACAAGATATCTACTCACATCACAAGATGATGAACAATGCCAAATGGTGTCCGATTAACGAATTGCCTGAGCTTGTTTTTGATCATGGTAAAATCGTGGAAATGGCGCTTGAAAGCTTGCGTGATGAAGCTCATCGTAAACCTTTAGGCTTCGAATTGCTACCTCCTAAATTTACTATTCCACAGTTGCAATCTCTCTATGAAGCCATTTATCAGCAGGAATTTGATAAAAGCAATTTCCGGAAGAGCATTCTAAAAATGAACCTACTCGATCAACTTGATGAAAAGGATAGAAGGGATTCAAAGAGAGGTGCCTGGTTATATAGATTCAATGAAGAGAAATACAAAGAATTACTACGGCAAGGATTCTTTTTTAATATTCCGATTTCGCTGATGAAAAATATAAACTCTTGTACTATGTAAAAATACAGATTAGTCGGATAGCTTTTTCAGGAATACAATTAAAGCAATAAGTAGCAATCATGTTAAAAGCAAAAAAAGTGAAAGAAATACCTGATGGAAATCCATCTATAAGATTTGTGATCTCCTTTATTGGTTGGTTTGGTTGACGGTGATGCTTCGGTGCTGGCTGGAAATGGTTATCCAGCCGGCCAGAGGTATCGAAGGAACCATGGGACCTACTTGTCCGACAAACATTTAGTTGTGGAAAATAAGATTTTTTTGTGATAAGTAAAACAAAACTTAAAGAGAAAAAAAGTACTGAAATTATTAGTAATACAAATCTAAATCTATGGCAAAAACAAACTAAGCAAATCATTCAATAATTAAAACAATACCCAATATGTAATTAAATCCTAATTTAATCAATCTCAAACAAACATGAAAAAAAACAACCTTAAAAATCACAGGCAAAAATGGTCGAAGTGTTTAAGTTTTGCACTTGTTGCCGTTTTTATGCTCATGTGCAATCTATTCGCACTTGCCCAAACCCAAAAAGTGACGGGTAAAGTAACTGATGCCTTAACCGGTGAATCACTGGTAGGAGTTTCGGTATATGAAAAAGGTACGCAGAACGCGACTACCACTGATATAAATGGTGTATACACATTGAGCTCCGTTAAAAAAGGACAGGTACTGGTATTCTCATTTATAGGGATGAAAACCATAGAGATTACCACAGACGCAAGAACAACCTACGATGTTGTATTACAATCGGAAGCAACAGGGCTTAATGAAGTTGTGGTAATCGGTTACGGAACGCAGAAAAAGGGTGATGTTACCAGTGCTGTATCCACTGTGAAATCGGATAAATTCCTCCAGGGAGCTACCAAGGATGCGGCTCAGTTAATACAGGGAAAAGTAGCCGGACTAACAGTTTCTTCATCAACAGGTGACCCTACTCAAGGTACTCAAATCATGCTGCGTGGTATCTCAACTCTTATGGCTTCGTCTGAACCATTGGTGATTGTTGATGGGGTACCAGGTAATCTTAATTCGGTAGCACCGGAGGACATTGCTTCAATTGATGTATTGAAAGATGGTTCAGCCGCCGCTATTTACGGAACCAGGGGGAACAACGGTGTTATTTTTGTAACAACCAAGAGAGCCTCTACAAATACGCCTGCTACACTTGAATATTCAGGTTACATGAGTACACAGGCTATAGCACGACAAATGGATTTTCTGACGGCTTCGGAATACAGGCAAAAAATTGCAGAGGGTGTAGGATTTGAAGACTTGGGTAGTTCAACAGATTGGTTTAAAGAGGTTACACGTACCCCAATCAGCCAGTCACATAATTTAACATTTAAAGGAGGTAATTCCACATCAAGTTATACTGCATCACTCAACTACAGAAAATTTCAAGGTATTTTTCAACGATCAGATAATGATCAGTTTATCGGACGTTTGAACCTTACCCATTCGATGTTCAATGACAGGCTGAAGTTTAATTTTGACATGTCGAGCAGGAATATGAGCTACTGGGCAGGCGGGGATGGTTATAGTTTTAACCCTGAAATATACCGGCAGGTTATTATCCGCAATCCAACGGATGTAATTAAGGATGCCGATGGTGTATGGCAGGAAAGGGATACTTACATGTATAATAACCCTGTAGCCCTCTTGAACGAAGCTGATGGACTCAATAAAGAAAAAGAGTTGCGTTATTCGGGAAGTGCTTTATATACTCCTATAAGCGATTTACATGTAAAGTTAATGGTATCGAGAGTTGAAAATTCAGCTATGAGAGGATACTACGAAACTAAACAGCATGTTTCCACAACCAAATACGGCAAGAATGGTTACGCATCACGTTCAGCCTCCAGTGATTTTGATAATCTGCTTGAATTTACTACTGATTACTCAAAAAATATTGATAAACACAACTTTACTATATTGGGCGGTTATAGTTATGAATATTATGAGACAGAAAATTTCTGGGAGCAAAACTGGGATTTCCCAACCGATTTATATACCTACAACAATATGGGTACAGGCGATGCCTTGATAAGAGGAGAAGCAGGAATGGGTAGCGGAAAAAGTTCATCAACGCTTATAGGTTTCTTTGGCAGGTTCAATTATAACTACGATAATAAATACCTGGTGATGGCCAGTTTAAGAAGGGAAGGATCAAGCAAGTTTGGAGACAACTACAAATGGGGTAATTTTCCGGCTGTATCATTAGGGTGGAGGATATCAAGTGAGCCATTCATGAGTAGTCTAAATTTTATACATGAACTTAAATTAAGAGCAGGTTTCGGAGTCACAGGTACTGCACCTTCCGATCCTTATAAATCGCAAACCAGCCTTAACTATGGCGATCGGTTCCTGTACAACGGTAAATGGATACAAGGTATAGAGCCTATCAGAAATCCTAACCCCGATTTACGTTGGGAAAAAAAGGAAGAGTTAAACCTGGGTCTTGACTTTGCATTTTTAAAGGGTATTGTTTCAGGAAGTGTTGATTTATACAAAAGAACAACAAGGGATATGCTCTACGACTATCCTGTTCCTGTACCACCTTACCTGTATGGTTCTATTTTGGCAAATGCTGCTGAAATGGAGAATAAAGGGGTCGAAGTAATGCTGGCTGCCAATAATCCATTTCAGTCCGAAATTTTCAAATGGACAACGAGTTTGACTTATTCAAATAATAAAAACAAACTACTCTCCTTATCAAGCGATCCGGCTTACCAATTAACAAATGACTTCATTAACGAAGGCTATACCGGTGAACCTATTCAAACGAGTACTCACCGTATCCAGGTAGGTGAACCAATCGGAAATTTCTGGGGATATAAATCTGTTGGAGTTGGTGATGATGGAGAATGGATAATTGAGGGAAAAGACGGCGAGCAAAAAAGCATAGTTGATGCAAATGATGCTGATAAGCAATATTTGGGAAATGGTTTACCAAAATCATATTTCGGATTCAACAATACTTTCAATTACAAGAATTTCGATCTGACAGTTAACTTACGCGGGGCTTTTGGATTCCAGATTCTAAACTTCTCGAGGATGTATTACGAAAATACATACGATTTATCATATAATAAACTTGCTTCAGCTTTCGACCTGGTTTATGGAAAGGAACTTAAGAGCCAGCTTTGTTATGTAAGCTATTATATTGAGCAGGGAGATTATTTGAAACTTGATAATGTAACACTTGGATATACATTCAATGTTAAGAATTCAAAGTCTTTTAAAGCTGCAAGAGTTTATGCTTCAGGTCTCAACCTGTTGACCATAACCGGCTATAAAGGTATCGATCCTGAAGTTAACAGGTCAGGTCTGGCTCCTGGAAATGATGAACGGGACAAGTATCCGACAACCAGAACTTTCTCCGTTGGTGTAAATGTAACATTCTAAAAAAACAACAAGATGAAAAAATCATATATAAGCGTTTTGTTTGCAGCTGCAATACTCATAGTTAGTGGCTGTACTAAACTTGATGAGAAAGTGTATAGCGAAGTTCTTGCCAAGGATTTTGTGCCTACCCAGAATGATATTCCCTCAATTGTAGGGCCGGTTTATTCGGTAATGCGTCCAATGATGATGGACTGGCAGGGATATTTTGATGTTGAGGAAGAATCAGCTGACCAGATTGTAACTCCCGGCCGCCCTAATGGATGGGTTGACGGTGGAACCTACCAGCGTATGCATAAACATGAGTGGACCCCTGAAGAATGGCAGCCCTGGAATCTTTGGCTAAATTGTTTTTCAGGTATAACTACTGCAAACAGAGTCATTTATCAGATCGAGTCAGGTGAAATTGCAATGACTCAAGGGAAAGCGGAACTACTGGCAGAACTCAGAACTGTCAGGGCATTTTACTATTATCTGCTTTGTGATAATCATGGCAATGTACCTATTGTAACTGATTATACCAATACCGAACTTCCGGCGCAAAAAAGCCAACTCGATGTATACAACTTTGTTGTAAGCGAATTAAAAGCCTGTATACCTTTGCTAAGCAAAGATGTGAGCACCGCAACTTATGGCCGCTTTACAAAATATGCTGCTCAAACATTATTGGCAAGAGTTTATCTGAACGCTGTTACTTACACAGGAAGCGGTAAATGGGCTGAGTGCGAGGCATACTGTGATTCAGTTCTTAACAGTAATAAGTATTCATTGACAGCCAATTACAAAGATTCATTTGTAACTAATAATGAAAGCTCACCGGAAATAATATTTGCCGTTCCTTATGATGAAACCAAGGCTGGTGGAAACATCAATCATATGAAAACGCTTGATCCTTTGATGCGTAAAGTATTCAAAATGGAAGCCCAGCCATGGGGTGGAAGTTGCGCAGTGCCACAATTCATTAACACTTACGATCCCGACGATAGCAGGTTGACTGATACATGGATAATGGGTGACCAGAAAGATCCGGCTACCGGAGAAGTGGTTATTTCATTTCCAAATACTTGTACAAGTATATATTCTACTGCACGAAACGAAGGATACAGAATCGGAAAGTATGAAATAAAACAAGGGATGAAGAGCAGCTCAAGTGTTGATTTCCCTATTTTCAGATTAGCTGAAGTGAAGATGATGAAAGCTGAGTGTTTGCTCAGAACCGGGCGTGCCGGCGAAGCCGCTGCTATCGTTTCTGAAGTCAGAGCAAGGGCCTTTAAATCCAATCCTTCAAAAGCTGTGGTAACCGCGGCTACACTCCTGGGAAACAGTAAATATGTTTATGGCAATGCCGATGAATTGGGTATAGTTACAGGTGATAATGGAGCTGTAATTGAATTTGGCGGATTCCTGGATGAACTTGGCTGGGAATTTGCAGCTGAAGCACATCGCAGGATGGATCTGATCCGTTTTGGTGTATTTTCCACCAAAAAATGGCTAAACCATGTACCTAATGGAAATGATAAGAAAATATTCCCGATTCCTTTGGAAGAGCTGAATAAAAACTCTAATCTAGTCCAAAACCCCGGGTATTAATCCTCATATGTCTTAATAAGCTGTCTTCATAGCGTAAACCGGAAAACTCCGGTTTACGCCAAATGAAGGCAAAAGTATAAGCAACTCTTTTTTGTTCTGAGAAGTTTATCTTGTTTTTAAAGACCAGGGCTAAAAAGATTTGAAATAATAAATAAATAGGAACAAAGTAGCTTTTAAAAAGCAATATTGCCATGAAAAAATACAGGATTCTACTTATTACTCTTGTAACATTCTTCGGAATGACATTGAAACTTTACAGTGCAATCCATACAGACAAAGGCCAGTCTGAGAAGGCCAATATTGCTATACTTGCTAAAGTAACCGGATCCGACCAGGATGCCGCTTCACTTGAAGTACTAAATGATGGACTGACTCCCAATACAGTACCTGATGATTTACGCCAATGGGCAGCAAGTCCCGACTTTCAAAAGTGGTCACATCATTTCACAGCACAATGGCTTCAGTATGAATGGGATCAACCAGTAACAATAAATGAAATTTCTGTATTCTTATATAACTATGACAACCTGGGTAAATTGCCTCAATCATACAGGGTTAAATACTGGGATGGAAAAGACTTTAAACCAGTGTCTGATTCTAAAGGATTAGGCCTGGTTAATAACCAATTTAATAAAACAATATTTAAAGAAGTTACAACCACGAGGCTGAGACTTGAGATTGACTCTGTTCAGTATTTTTTATCACCTATTCTTGAATGGGAAGTGTTAAAAACTGTCAATTCGCCGGAACTAGCTCCTTTTATAACTGCCGGTGGTGATCGTAGTGTAATGGTTGGAGGTAAAACATACCTTGCAGCCAGTATAAAATCAATCAGTCCCCTGAATAACACAAAATGGGAGGCTACAGGTCCAGGTAAAGTTGAATTTGCCAACCAAACCGGCCTTAAAACAACAGCTACTTTTACTGTTCCGGGAGAGTATATCCTTACGCTTTCATCACAATCCGGAAAAAAGAAAGCATCTTCTTCACTTAAAGTTAAAGTCACGTCTCAACCAAAAGAGAAACGTCTTGATTTTGTGTATACCAAAAGATACAAGATAGACAATCCCCTATGGAATAATCGTGCTAAAGTTCTTATTACAAACTGGATACCTTGGTGTATTAGCCAGATTGAACGGACAGATCTAACTGTTGGTGAGGGTGGTCTTGATAACTTCATCGAAGCCGGTAAAGCGCTTCGGGGTGAGCCTCATGGGAAACATCTTGGATATGTTTTTTCGAACGCATGGGTACATCAGACCATTGAATCAATTTGTATAGCCCTGATGGTTGATCCACAGGGAGACCCCGAGATTATTGCGGCACAGGAGAATATGAAGAAGACTCTTGAAAAGTGGATCCCGATCATTCTTGCTGCCCAGGAACCAGACGGATATCTGCAAACCGCATACACTTTGCGGGATACTACCCGTTGGAAAGAGAGATGGTCTCCCGATAACCGTGGCAATCACGAAGGATATGTTGCCGGATATTTTATTGAATCAGCTATTAACCATTATACCCTAACTGAAGGAAAAGATAAAAGGCTCTACAATGCTGCCAAGAAGTTGGCTGACTGCTGGGTAGCTAATATCGGGCCTGATAAGAATCATTGGTTTGATGGTCATCAGGAAATGGAGCAGGCACTCGTTCGTTTTGGCCGCTTTGTGAATGATATGGAAGGCGATGGGAAGGGGCAAAATTACATTGCGCTTGCAAAATTTCTGCTCGACAATCGTGCAAACGGAAGTGAATATGATCAGAGTCTTGTTCCTGTTCAACAACAGTACGAAGCTGTAGGCCATGCAGTTAGGGCGGTATATACTTACTCGGGAATGGCTGATATTGCTGCTGAAACCGGCGACATTGATTATCAGAGTGCGGTTATGTCGCTTTGGGATAACATGGTGAATAAGAAATATTATGTTACAGGTGGTGTTGGAAGTGGTGAAACCTCCGAAGGATTCGGCGGCAATTATTCGTTGCCTAATGATGCTTATTGTGAATCATGTTCGAGTTGTGGATTGATATTTTTCCAGTACAAAATGAATATAGCTTACCATGATGCAAAATATGCTGACCTGTATGAGGAAACAATGTACAATGCACTACTTGGATCAATTGATAATGACGGCAAGCATTTTTATTATACCAATCCACTTTCGAGTTCCGAACCACGTGATGCATGGCATGTATGTCCTTGTTGCGTTGGCAATATTCCCCGCACATTGCTTATGATCCCAACCTGGACCTATGTAAAAAGTGATAGCGGCATATATGTGAATCTCTATATTGGAAGCACAATTCAGGTCGAAAACGTAGCCGGAACAGATGTTGAAATGGTACAGAAAACTGATTACCCGTGGAAAGGGGATGTTTCAATTACAGTTAATCCAAAAGAAACGAAACAGTTTACTGTATATGTTCGTGTTCCTAATCGGAAAACAAGTGATCTATATACCTCAGTTCCTGCAGTAAACTCTCTTAATTCATTTACAATCAATGGTACTCCTGTTCCAATGAAAGTTGTGAAAGGGTATGTTGCCATTACGCGGGAATGGAAGAAAGGAGATAAGATTGATCTGGTTATCCCGATGGAGATACAGCGTATTACTGCCGATGAAAAGATTGAGTATGACAAGGGGCGTGTTGCGCTTCGTTATGGACCATTATTATATAATGTTGAGAAAGCTGACCAACCTGATATTGATCAATCCATTGGTGCTACTGCATTAACACTTAAATGGCGCCCTGAAATGTTAAATGGCATAATGACCATTAACGGTACGTGGGCTGATGGAACTCCGCTCGTGGCTATTCCGAATTATATCAGGAGTAATCGTATGGATTTATCTTCGGATAAAGACAGGAAACCGGAATCCATTATATGGATTAAAAAATAAAACAACCTGATTAACGATAGATAGGTCTAAAATGTTGTTGACACGAAAGCTGTATTAGTAAACCTGGATGGTGCTTCATTTATTTATTGTTAGTCTGTATAGAATTGCTTCATGAAGAATATGCGTAGCTTGATTGCTTTGTTTTTGACGCTGATACTGCAAGCTCAAAACAAACAGGAGAAAAGTATTACACTGAAACAAAGAGGGATGTTCATCCAGGAAAACAACTCTGCTTATGTACAGACAAACTGTAATAATTCGGGATGTAATAAATTTCACCTGAGAATGAGCTTTAATGTACAATTTCAATCGATTTGATACTTTTTAGGAATAATTATAAATTAAACTCAGATTGTGGAAACATTTGCAACATCACTTTTTCCGGGTTTGTTGCATTCAATTTCAAACTACCAAAACACACTTAAATCCATGAAAATAATAATGCTCTTAGCCGGTTTTTTACTGCTGTTGTCAATTACAATTAATGCCCAATCCTATGTTCCTGAAATTAGAGGCGACAAGGTTAAAGTTAGTCCGGTAGTTCCAATTAACGCATATGCTTTTAATCTTAAAGATGTAAAACTGCTGCCTGGCAGCCCTTTCATGAATGCAATGGAAAAGGATGCAGCTTACCTGCTTGTGATTGAACCTGACCGCCTTTTATTCCGGTTCTACCAGAATGCAGGTTTGCCGACCAAAGGCGATATATATGGAGGCTGGGAAAGTGATGGACTATCAGGTCATACGCTTGGCCATTACCTTTCGGCTTGTGCCTTGTTTTATGCCAACACTGGAAAAATCGAGTTTAAAAACAGAGTTGATTACATCGTGTCGGAACTTGCCCGCTGTCAGGATGCAAGAAAAACAGGATATGTGGGAGGTATTCCAAATGAAGATACACTTTGGGCCAAAGTATCGAGAGGAGAAATAAGATCCGGTGGTTTCGACCTGAATGGAGCGTGGTCGCCATGGTATACCGAACATAAAATTATGGCCGGACTTGTGGATGCATTTCTTTATTGCAATAACCAACAGGCCATGAAGGTTGTAACCGCTATGGCCGACTGGACCGGAAACCTGATGAATAAACTTACTGAAGAACAACGCCTGAAAATGCTGAATTGCGAGTATGGAGGAATGCAGGATGTTTTAGCTAATCTCTATTCCATTACCGGCAATAAAAAATATCTGGATCTTTCGTACAAGTTCGATGATGACTTTGTAATGGGTCAACTGGCCAAAGGCATAGATCCTATGTCGGGGAAACATTCAAATACCAATGTTCCGAAAGCAATAGGAGCTGCCCGCAGGTATGAGCTAACCAACGGGGCTTCAGATCATAAAATTGCCACCTTTTTCTGGGATATCATGGTGCATCACCATTCATATGTTATAGGCGGGAATAGTAATTACGAATACCTCGGCGAACCTGATAAACTCAACGACCGACTGAGCGATAATACCTGTGAATCCTGCAACTCATACAACATGCTTAAGCTCACAAGGCATATGTTCGCCTGGGAACCCGACAGCAAACTCTTCGATTTTTACGAGCGTACACTGTACAATCATATGCTCTCGACCCAAAATCCTGAAGATGGGATGATGTGTTATTTTACCCCGCTTCGCATGGGTACCCGCAAGGAATTCAGTGACCAGTACAATACGTTTACCTGTTGTGTTGGCAGTGGCATGGAGAGTCATAGTAAATATGTGGAAGCGATTTACAATGAAACTGAATCCGGAGATCTGTTTGTTAACCTTTTTATCCCTTCGGAACTGAACTGGGAAAAACGTGGTGCAAGCATCAAGCTTGAAACAGGTTTTCCATACGACAATAAGGTTCATCTAGGTGTGAACCTGAAAAAGAGCCAGGCATTTACAATTCTTATTCGCCAGCCTGAATGGGCGAAGGGTGGAATTGCAGTATCAGTGAACGGTAAACCTGTGAAAACTATTGCAAATACTTTCGGTTACCTTGAAATTAAGCGGAAGTGGGAAAGCAATGATAAAATCGAAATAACGCTACCAATGGAACTTCATATTGAATCAATGCCGGATAATGCTGATCGTATTGCTTTCCTCTATGGACCTATTGTGCTGGCTGCTGACCTTGGAGATTCACTTCCCGACCCGGTTTTAGGAACGCCGGTTTTGCTAACTGATAACAGGAATGTCAAAGATTGGGTAAAACCCGTTGATCTCAAAACCCTGACCTTTGAAACTAAAGGTATTGGTCAGCCTAAAGATATCACACTCAAACCATTTTACACTTTGTACAATAAATATTACAGCGTGTATTTCGACTTTTTTACAAAAGCAGGCTGGGTAGCCAAACAGGCTGAATACGAGGCTGAGAAAAAACAGCAGCAACTTATTGAAGAACGAACCATTGATAATTTCCGTATCGGTGAAATGCAGCCCGAACGGGATCATAACCTGATAGCTACTGAGAAATCGTATGTCGATATCGCTTTGGGAAGGACAGGTAGAGAAGCCCGCCCTGATAATAGTTATACATTTACCATGAAAGTAAATCCGGGTGCTGCTAACATTTTGCTGTTAACTTATATTGGTGATGATGATGATCGCAAATTCGATGTGCTGGTTGACGGAATTAAAATTGCTGTTGTTGAATGGAATGGTGGAACCACCGGTAAATTCTATGATAACGAATACATTATTCCTCCTGATGTAATTGGCAACAAAACATCGGTAACTGTTAAAATTGACGCCTGTTACGGCAAAACAGCAGGTAGAGTTTTTGGCTCCCGTACCCTGAAAAGTGAAAAGTAAATTGCCTTAACAATTATTCATTTTTCTACCAAGAACATTTGTCAACCAATTTTAATTCAATCATGTGATGATGTTAAATCTTATATCTGGTAAAAGGACGTTTAAGTTTTCCATGAAAAATTTAACACTGCTATTTACAACTGGTCTTTTGACCTTACATCTTTTTTCCTGTGGTAAGGAACAAGAGGAAACAGTTACTAAACCTACAGGAAAGCAATTATACATCCCTTCCAAAGTATGGAACGTTCCCGAAAACAACGACTTTAAGAACGAATCGAGCGAGTTTTGCTATAAGAGGATGATGGAATCGGACAATATTGCGGTCTTTTGGGCTAAGAAATTTGGGAATGACCCATTAACCAATGCTGATTTAGCTTTGCGGTTTAGTCCTGAAAATATCTTGAAGGAAGGGGAAAGAATTTATGAATACTATGTTAATGATTTAAAATTTGTTGAGAAGGGGAACTCAATAACCGATAAATATAAATGCCTGATATTTATAATCGACTCAAAAGATGGAACCGCATTTGGTGGAGGAGAGGGAAATAAAGTTGGCATTTTTTGGGCGCCTCCTGTAAGAATGAGTAAAGCCCCTTTTGGCGCTTTAGCTCATGAATTAGGACACTCTTTTCAATATTTATTAAACGCCGACAAGGTGAAAGGTGGTAACACAACCGGTGAGGGTGTTGGGAGTTATTCCTTTGTTGAAATGACATCCCAGTATATGTTATGGCAGGTTTACCCCGAATGGATGACTTTCGAAAATTACCACCTGGTAGATTTCATGAAACAAACACATTTAGCTTTTTTGCATGAAGAAAATATGTACCATTCACCCTATGTTCTGGAATACTGGTCGAATAAACATGGAATTGATTTTATTGGGAAAATCTGGCGTGAAGTAAAAGATGGCGAAGATCCCGTTATGACTTATAAACGGATAACATCGATAGATCAGAAGCAATTTAATGATGAAATATTCGACGCATCCCGCAGGTTCATAACCTGGGATATGAAACGAATTGAGATGGTTGCGAAAAAATATGCCAATCAGCATTTTAGCAAACTCAATTCAATTGGCGATGGATGGTATCAGATTTCTGAAAGCAAATGTCCACAGAATTACGGATACAATGGTATAAAACTAATAGTTCCGGAAGCCGGCACAGTAGTAAAACTTAATTTTAAGGGAATTGCCGGTGCTGAAGGATACAGGGCAATCCATATTGAAAGAGCCGGTTGGCGCTATGGATTCGTGGCAGTAAAAGAAGATGATAGTCGTGTTTACGGGGAAGTATATTCAGATTCAAATGGTGAAGCACAATTTAAAGTACCCGAAAATACCCGGTTCTTATGGCTGGTTGTTAGTGGCGCACCTACTGAACATTGGCCGCATGATGTTGATGGGGATGATAAAAACGACGAGCAGTGGCCTTATCAAATAAAATTAGCAGGGACTTCAATTGACCTTTCTGCGATGCAATAAAATTTCTAATCTTAGCTATTTTCAAAAAAAATAAAATTAGAAATACCGCCTCCTTGAAAATACTGCAAATGTATGTTTTCCATAGGCCGGGAAAATCGGTTCTTTTAATCAATAGTATCTCAGTGTTACACCGGTAAAGCTAAGTCCAAAGTACGAGATGGCTTTTTACGTTTTGATAACATTAAAGGAATCGAAATATCTGTCAATTAGCCAATAATGAATATTTTTTGAACCCGTGTTGTCAAACCAAAAACCATTGATTATGAAACCAAGAAGTAAGTTCTGGTTCTTCTTATTAACCCTTTCAGGATTGATACTAATGCAGGTTAGCAGTTGCAAAAAGGAAAATCTACCCAAAGTAACAACAGTTAATATTTTAGAATTTACTCAGGCATCTGCATCTTCAGGGAGTAAAATAACAGACGATGGGGGAGCAATGATAATTTCCCGTGGTGTTTGCTGGAGTAAGAGTCAGAACCCGACAATCAACCATAATAAAACTGATGATGGTACAGGTGCAGGTTACTTTGTTAGCAGCATCACCGGACTGACACCGAGTACAACCTATTATGTACGTGCTTATGCCACCAATAGTGCCGGGACAGCATACGGCGAGGAGACAGTTTTTAGGACTTATCAGGATTATATTTTCGATGAGGATGGTAATGGCTATGGTACTATTATAATTGGGGAACAGGAGTGGATGGCAGAAAACCTGAAAACTACCACTTATAATAATGGTGTAAGTATACCCAATGTGTCTGATGATTTAAATTGGGCTAAATCAACAAGTGGAGCATATTGTTGGTACGAAAACGATAAAACTCAATTCGGCGACGCTTACGGTGCACTTTACAATTGGCATGCTGTGAATACGGGCATTCTATGCCCAAAAGGGTGGCATGTGCCAACAGATGCAGAGTGGGGTACCTTGGTACAGTTTATTGATCCAACATCAAGTAGTTTCGTATCTTTTATTGCTGGTGGCAAGTTGAAAAGTACCCGAACTGCTCCTGATGCTCATCCCCGTTGGGATAGCCCCAACGTAGGTGCAACTGATGAATATGGCTTTTCGGCTCTTCCGGCCGGATACCGTGACACAGATGGCACTTTCGACGGAGCATTATACACTTGTTTTTTGTGGAGTTCTTCTGAGAAAAATGCTCTTTTTGGACAATGCCGGGGCATATACAATATTGATAGCAATTTCGGTTGGAGTTATCTCAATAAGCAGGATGGATTCTCAGTTCGATGTCTTAGAGATTCATAGTCATATGGAGTTTTCGAAATTCCTGCTTCGGTTTTCATGATTCACGCCATCAATTTGTAACAGGCTTTTGCAGATAGTTGCCTGAATTGAAGAGAATGTCGGAGATTCTTCACGAAAATGCGCATACTTAATAACGTTCCAATGTGTAGTTAAAGCACTGAATATAAAAGATGGTTATTCATCTGATACCTGTTTGATAACAATTACGCCGGATGAAATACCTGTTTTTAATTCCAAAATCATTTTCATGGCTGAAAAACCCGATGTAAAAATTACCAGTATGGAAATTTCATTGGCCAGCGATAAATTA
The DNA here is from genome assembly GCA_937965665.1 of uncultured Bacteroidales bacterium. Lineage (GTDB taxonomy): Bacteria > Bacteroidota > Bacteroidia > Bacteroidales > UBA4417 > UBA4417. The sequence goes on along the minus strand of CALCJE010000308.1, from coordinate 6,886 downwards.
ATTCTAAAAGAAAAACTGTCGAAATTCTATTGTACCATGGCGGTTTTGAGAAAGGATTTTACATAATCGGGATTAAGGTTTATATTTCAAAAATCCTGTAAATATGACAGAACATATTGCCAGACATGATACAATCACAACGAAGAAAATTCACTTATTACCACTTGGCCGGTTACAAAAGTTAATTAAACGATTAATAAGAGTTTCAATGAAAAAATTACTTAATGAAAAAATAATTTCTTTTTGTTTACATGTTTTCTCTCACCTTAAATTGCGATACAATCATTTAAATAGCGGTAAATTGTTGCTATTTATTATTTTATTTTCACTTCATGTTACTGCAGCTTTTTCGCAAAACGAATTCCCGCTTCTGCATTATGATGTTTCAATCCTACAGCCTGCCAGTCATACTTTTGATGTTGAACTTCATTGCAGCAATTGGGCGCAGGATACTATCCGTTTAAAAATGCCTAACTGGATGCCGGGCTATTACCAGTTAATGGATTATGCACAGTCAGTTGAGAATTTGCTGGCTACAGATAATGAGGGAAATAATATATTAACTGGTAAGATAAATGACAATACCTGGGTTATTTCCGGTATTAAAAATAAGTCATTCAGTGTAAAATATTCTGTAAACACAAAGCATCAGTTCGTTGCAAATAGTTATGTAGATAGTACTCATGCTTACCTTATACCCGAAAACACATTCCTGTTTATCGATGGTGTGCTTAATGCTCCTGTATCGGTCAGCTTTTCATTTAGTAATACATGGAACAGAATTGCTACAGGCTTAATCCCGGTTGCAGGCAAGGTAAATGAATTTACAGCATCTGATTTTGATATTCTCTATGATTGCCCGATTCTTATCGGAAAGCTGCGGGAACTGCCTTCGTTCAGCGTAAAGGGAATTGAACACCGGTTTATAGGTTATAGTATGGGTGATTTCGACCAGACACTTTTTATGGATAACCTGAAAAAAACGATTGAAGCAGCGACAGATATTATTGGCGACATCCCTTACGACAAATACACATTTATTGGCATTGGCCCCGGCAGAGGAGGTATTGAACACTTAAACAATACCACAATAAGCTTTGATGGCAGCGGGCTGAATAACCCGGAAGCAATGAACAAAATGATGAATTTTATTGCTCATGAATACTTCCATCATTACAATGTAAAACGCATACGACCTTTTGAACTGGGACCCTTTGATTATGAGAAAGAGAACAGAACGAATCTGCTTTGGTTTAGTGAAGGATTGACTGTTTATTATGAGTATCTGATTGTAAAAAGAGCCGGATTGGCTGATGCCGGAACTTTATTGTCATTCATAGAGGAAAACCTGAATGCTTTCGAAAATGATCCTGGCAAAATTTACCAGTCGTTGCAGCAGGCGAGTTATTGCACCTGGAGCGATGGGCCATTTGGCACAAATGGCGTTGGAACTGATAAGTCTATCTCGTATTATGATAAAGGTCCCCTTGTAGGGCTGTTGCTGGATTTTGAAATCCGTAATGTTACACAAAACAAAAAGTCGCTTGATGATGTAATGCGGTTGCTGTATCAGAAATACTATATGGAGAAACACCGCGGATTTACAGAAGCTGAGCTTCAGGCGGCCTGTGAGCAGGTTGCTGGTATTTCGCTGACAAGTACGTTCGAATACGTATACACAACAAAGGAAATTGACTATGCAAAATATTTAGCTTTCGCAGGGTTAAAAATCGACAAACAAAATATTGAATCAAAGGGAAGGGCTTCAGCACAAAAATTGAAAATAACCAGGATTGATAATCCTACCCATCTACAGGTCGCCATTTTGAAATCATGGATGGGAGAATAAGCCAAAATGCAAAAAATAAGAAAGTAGTCATAAAATATCGGTAAAATTATCTCTGTTTTTTACACTTTCCGAACCCCGCTTTCATTGTGCCATAATGAATTATAAGAATAAATATACAATGAAATTAAATGCGCTAACAGTTGAAAACTGATGTATAACAGTTTTTAGTCAACAGAACTAATTATTTTTTGAGATTATTCTTTAATTTTGCATATTTAAAAAAGTTAGCTGATCCCGGTTGGCTCTGATGTGAACTATTCTGTTGAAAATGAAAGGTGAGGAGAATTGGAGTTCACTGAAGATTTTACACTTCATTTTCACTTATGCAAATATTATATGTTCCCATTCTGAAGTTATACCTTGCTAAACTGATGTAAAAACATGTCTTGTATTTGTTTCAAAGTTAAATATGACTAAAGTACCAATGAATTATAGCAAAAATATACTTTTTAATATAGCTATTGATTTCGTTATCTTCGGTTACATTGAAGGAGAACTCAAACTACTTCTTAAAAGAGAGAATTCGGAGCAAACTTCCGGGCGCTGGTCCCTCTTAAGTGGAATGCTTGATGGTGACGAAAATCTGAATCAAGCCGCTTCCCGAATTTTAAACCAGCTTTCCGGCCTTTGCAGTATTCATCTGGAACAGTTATATACTTATTGTAGACCGAATATTGATACCGGAGCAAACAATCTTTGTGTAGCCTATTATGCAATCATTAAACTGAATGATCAATACAAAGAAATACCAGGTGAATTTAATCAAAAATGGTTCAATATCAAAGAGATACAGGGACTGGTTTTTGATCCGGAACATATTATTGACATGGCTCTTCAGGATCTGCAAGAACACGCAAAAGTTATGCCCGTCGGAATTACGCTTATGCCTGCTAAATTTAGTATAACTCAGTTGCATGCAATGTATGAAGCTATTTTTCAAAAAAAACTTGACCGCGGTAATTTCCGAAAAAGCATCTTATCAATAGATTTACTTGAGAAATTAGAAGAAAAGGATAAATCTGGTTCTCGCAAAGGTGCCTGGTTATATCGCTTCAATGAGGAAAAGTTCAAAGATTTACATACTAATGGCGTTCTCTTCAAGATTTCACTTTAAATCTCAGGAAAATCCTAAACAAATTATCACGGGAAGGCATTTATGTTAAGCGTCATTGATGCTTTCTAATACATAGCATGTGATTATAAATTTGTGATATTGACTATTAAAAATGATATACGAATACAGCGTATACTTTAAAAAATCTGAACTGGATCCAGCCACTTGTCTTCGCCTTGCGTAAACCAGAACAAAGAGTTTACCTACTGCTTCCCATATTGATCCTGCGATACTTTGTGTATCATCGGCACCAAAGCAATCGAAGCCTTTGAAAATGCCTTCGTTGTTAAGCAAAAAGTAAAGCAAACTATCATCAATCCTCAAAATAATTTTTCAAAAGCACAAGTTTATTTACTTACTCCACAACTTTTAAGCAAGATTCTCAAAAATCATAATACAGATTCCTGAGTCCGGTACGAATACCAAAGTAAATATACTGCATTTGCTTATCCCACTGGTTGTTTTTCTCCCGCCTCAGTGTGCAGCCTGCTTCAATCCTGAGGTTCGTCCTTCGGTTGAGCAGATAAGCCAGCGATACATCCGCTATGTTCAGGTTGGTTCGTAATCCCTGCCCGATTTCATTCCCCAGTTCGCTCACACGCTGATCGTAAGGGATAAAAATATTTTTGCCAAAATCCTTACCCGCAGTGTCCATCCCATACATTCCGAAATTCATTTTCAGGTTTGCCATCCAGTTTCTGTACGTATACGAAGCCATGGCTGTCATCTCCCTGAAATTAGCTCCCATGGGATGCGCCAGGGGCTGGTTGTAGTGGCCGTAGGCCTCAATTGTAACACCATGAGCATACGTATAGGGACGGGCCTGGTTGTATTCGAGCCGGGCATTCAGTGCCGGTACATTGAAAAGATTCCAGCCCGAAATCCCGAGCTGGTACCCATATTTATTGGCCCACCAGCCATCGTTGGCTTTTACGTGTTCCAGCACAAATTCATCGAGGATCATCTGCCCGTAAACGATATAATGCTTATTAACCCTCACGCTGAAAGTGGCACCCACCAGCGCGTTATCGGGCGAGCCGAATGATTCTTCCACCGGCCGCATCAATATCACCGGGTTGAGGTATTGAACATCAAAACCGCGGTGTCCGGTTGAATCTGCATTCTCCCAAACAATGGCATCAAAAAGACCGAGGTTCAGTCTCCCCCAAAGCATCACCTGCAGGTAGTGCATGGTCGACCACTTGCGGTCGTAGCCAAATTCAGGCGAAAGCTTTGAGCTCCGGTCGATAAACTGGTTGTACAACACCGTGTATTTCACGCTTTTAAAATTGCCTGTTAATTTCATGTAGGGATAATTGAACGAGGCATCTGACAGCAGGAGCGAGCGGTATCCTTCGCCAATAAAGTTTTTACCATAGCCCATGGTCATGTTCACAAACCTCGATGGGCTGTAACTCACATACCCGTTGCTGTTAAAAAAGTCAAACCCGGTTTCCTTAAATGCTTTTACCGATCCCTGCCCCGGAACCACGCCGGTTGCATTGATGAAATCGGTAGGCCAGGATGCAAAAACGGCCTGGGTTTCGTATAACTCGGTATTAAAGGATAACGTTTTCCCCAGCAGGCCTGTTACCGAAAGCCCGCGGGTATTCATCCAGGTGTTTTTCGAAGCTTTGAAATCATAACCTGCACCAAAGTTAAAAACCGGGTCGGCTGTTATGCTGAAGTCTTTGGTCTGGTATCGCACCAGGTTCTCGCTGAAAATCTTACGGTAAGCAAAAGTGTTTTTTTTCGACGAATTTCCGGGTACCTTGTAAAGCACATCTTCTATTTCGGCTATGCTGTCGAAATCCTGTATTAACATCGGCTTTATTGATGCTATATACGACTTGTTCTTTTCCATGTAGTGTTGGGTAACACGGTCGTAGTTCAGGTTTTCGAGCGGAATGTACTGCCCCTTGCTGAGGGCTGGTACAATCAGTAGCAGCATGAGCAGAATAAAAACAAACTTTGGCATGGGCTGGTCTCAGTTATAAATGTCGGCTTGCCACAAAGGAGAAATTGCTTTGCTTGTGCGCGAAAAAGTTTTGGTCATCTTTTATTGGATGTTGGTAAACTTTCTCCCGGAGGGTAAAGATAAATAAAGCAATCGATTTACAGCTAAGCGGTGGACTGTTACATCTCTTTTTCTGCTTCTGACAGGGATATCAGTTTGCGGCGGCGAAGCCAGATAGCCAGCCACGAAAGCGCGGCTGCTACAGTGATCATAATATAAACGAGCATTGAATTGCCCAGGTGATTGAAATAGTAGGCAAATGCAATAAAGGCTATGTTTATCAGTATCAATAACAATGTTGCCCTGAGGTGTGTAAATCCCAGGTCGAGCAGGATGTGGTGTATATGCCGGCGATCTGCTTTAAACGGGCTTCCGCCTCTGAAGATCCGTATGCAGAAAACCCTGAGCGTATCGAACATGGGCAGTATAATAACTGCAAACGAAAATGCAGGGCCCGCTGTAAAATGAATATTCATGTTCGGCATGCTATTCATGGTATTGAACCGGAATACAAGCACCGTCATGGCAAATCCCAGGATCAGCGAGCCGGTATCACCCATAAAAATTTTATTGGTATGCCCGAAAGCATTGTATAAGAAGAACGGTATGGTTGCTCCCAGTATGGTAAATGCCAGCACCGCATATTCCCACTCGAAAGTATACAGGAAATAAGTGCCGAACACCAGGCTCCCAAGCATGGTTACAGAGGCTGCCAGGCCATCAATGCCATCAATCAGGTTGAATGCATTCACAATTACTATGCCTGCAAACAACGATAGAGCCACACTTTGCAAATAACTGATGTGGGTAATATAAAACATGCCCTGCATGCTGTTGAGCCTAACGTCGCCCACAACAATCAGCACAAACAAAGCTGCGATTTCAGCAATAAGTTTCTTCCAGGCCGAAATATTGAGCAGATCATCTTTAATACCGATAAAAAGTATGATGGTAAAGCCTGCAATAATGGGAGGGAGCGACGTCAGGCTACCCGAAACCCCACTGCTGTTCAGGCCACAGGTATTGATAAAAGTAAGGCAAACAATGGATACCGTCAGAAAAATGCCTATTCCGCCCAAGGTGGGTACTTTCGATCCGTGGTTCTTTCGTTCATCCGGAAAATCGTAAAGTTTTTTTGCACGTGCAATCCTGATGATGACCGGGATCGTATAAAAGTTGAGTATGGCAGCTACAAAAAAGGCAGTAGCAATACGATACTGTGGTTGAAAAAAATGAAAATAGAAGTTATCAAATGCTTGCATACTGATGGAGGGAATAAGAGCCTGGTTAAAATAGTCAAGTAGTAAATAAAGTACAAAGGTACGTTTTTTTTAAAAGCTGGAATATTACTGTTTTTGTTTGCAGATATTTTTTACCTCATTTATACCACTTCGCAGCATTGTATAACATGATATCAAGGTTCTCTTTCGACTGCATTTTGCTGATTTTCTTTATTGCCGAAAAGTTAATCTGCAGGGTGACCGGATAAACCTCTGATGCACCTAACCACGAATGAGATGAGAAAATATTCTGTCAGAACCGGGCTACCGGGGCAGTTGCCCAGTCGATAGAGGCTTCGGCGGTGCGCATATCGGTGAAATTGAATTCCCTGATCCATTTTTCCAATTTGGACTGTGAGTTCTTCAGCCCGTAGTATGCCCTGAACTTACGGTAGGGTCCGAAATCGGATAAAACGGGTTGCCCCAGGTCGAAATCGCGGGGATGGAAATAGGTCATCACGTAAGGGGCGCTTTTAGTATAATGCCTGATTACGCTGTAGGGCCAGAACCTGAAATAGCCGCCGCCGGTAAGCACCGTGCGGATGCCAGAAAGGTTGATATAGTTTGTAGGAAAATCCTTTATGGTGATGCCGTTGCGCTCGAGCAGGCATGGGTAGTTGAATGGA
>CALCJE010000307.1 GCA_937965665.1 uncultured Bacteroidales bacterium | reverse complement strand
AAGGCAAAGCCAGTGTAGCCATGAGTACTGAAAACGGTAATAAAACATCGGAACAGCTCGATTTCACGGCAATTCCTTACTATGCCTGGGCCAATCGGGGTGCCGGCGAAATGCAGGTGTGGATTGCAGCTAAGGCTACAGCCGCCCGCCCGTTGCAATCACCCAGTTTGTCAAGTAAAAGCAAGGTCAGCGGTTCAACTCCCGGCAAAGCGCTTGTTTCTGTGAATGACCTCGAAATGCCCCTGAATTCGAACGACCAGGATTTGCTCTATTACCACTGGTGGCCAAAGAAAAATACCACCGAATGGATTCAATATGATTTTCCATCAGCAACTTCGGTATCGCAGGCATCCGTTTACTGGTTCGACGACAGCCCTTGGGGCGGATGCAGGCTTCCAAAATCGTGGCGTATACTTTACAAATCGGGTAACAAATGGATTCCGGTTAGTGTTAACGGAGGCTATCCCACGGCTAAAGATATATCGAATGTTGTGAAATTCAAGCCTGTAAAAACAACAGCCGTCCGGCTGGAGGTTACCTTGCCCGAAGAATTCTCGTCAGGCTTGTACGAATGGAGTGTGAAATAGAGACAGAATTGCTCATTATAAAATCCGGGTTTTAATCCCCGTAGAAATAAACGAACAACTAACGCAAAACAGAACCTATATGAGAAAAAAAATTTTACACTCTGTTATCATCCTTGCCGGCCTGCTTCTGATTATTTCCTGTAAAACACAGGTTAAACCAGGAATTAAGGCTGAACCATTTGGCAAACTTCCTGATGGAAAGGAGGTTAAAATTTATACCCTTACCAATTCCAATGGATTAACGGCGAAAGTAACCGATTATGGAGCCAAGCTGGTTTCGCTGTTTGCCCCCGACAAAAACGGTAAAATGGCCGATGTGATACTCGGCTACGATTCACTTTCGGGTTATGTAAACGGCGATCATTATTTTGGTGCAACCGTTGGCCGGTATGCAAACCGCATTGCAAAAGGTAAGTTTACGCTGAACGGGAAAACGTACCAGCTGGCGCTCAACAATGGAGTTAACCATTTGCACGGCGGACCCGGTGGTTACCACAGCGTGTTGTGGCAATCGGAAATTGTCAGCAAAAATGGAGTTCCGGCACTGAAGCTTTCGTACACCAGCCCCGATGGCGAAGAAGGATATCCCGGTACGTTGCAGGTACAGGTAACCTATTGCCTGACCGATTCAAACGAACTGGTTATTGATTATTCGGCTACCTGCGACCAGGATACTTATGTGAATTTAACACATCATTCGCTTTTTAACCTGAAAGGTGCAGGCGATGGCGATATACTCGACCACGAACTGATGCTGGCAGCCGATGCTTTTACCCCCGTTGATTCAACTTTAATTCCAACCGGCGAAATCCGCCCGGTGAAAGATACGCCTATGGACTTTACCACCCCGGTTGCAGTTGGTAAACGTATCAATGATGATTACGAACAATTAAAGATAGGCAAAGGATACGATCACAACTGGGTGCTGAAAAGCAATAAATTGCAGGATGTAGCTGCCACACTTTACGAACCTGTTTCGGGTCGACTGATGGAGGTATACACTACAGAACCCGGCATTCAGTTTTACTCCGGAAATTTCCTGGATGGCTCACAAAAAGGCCACGGGAATAAAGTTTATAACTTCCGTTTTGGATTGGCATTGGAAACACAACACTTCCCCGATTCTCCCAATCAACCCGGGTTCCCTTCAACATTGCTGAAAAAAGGGGAGCAATACTCGCAAACCACTATCTATAAGTTTCTTACAAAATAGTCCTAGTTAATTAAGACTGTTTATTTGATTCGACCTGGTGCCTGAAAAGGCACCAGGCCAGGGGAGCCCTTATCTTGTTTTTCCCCGGAATACTGCAACTACAAAGCAAAATTCAGGTTGAAACCATGCATTATTTATGCCCATGTGTTATCCGAAAAACCAACCCTTATGGCAAGAGCAAATCAATGTTTTTAACCAGTTTTCCAGCAGAGATATGCCGCTAAAACACATTTCAGCCAGTTGTATGCGTTCTGCCCTGGCAAAAATGTAAAGTTATAATTTGTGTGAGATTGCAAGGCACAGTAAAAGAGTGATTTAGAAAAAATAAAAATTAAGTGTTAAGAGTACGTTTAATGAAAAAATGTTGTATATTAGACGCACATTAAATAAGTGTAATACGTACGCTTAATGACAAATTTTTCGAAGCAGAAACTTTTTTAGCAACACAGGTTTTTGAATGGTTTTCGCGGTGATTTTGCCTGCTTCGTTTCCCTGGATTTATTACGCATAAATACCCATAAGGTCCTTATATCTTCCGGAATATCCCCGTACAAGAAAATACTGAAGCATGATATTTATCTTTCAAAGCCTTTGCCACGGAAGAATATTGATGAATGAAACCTGGGGTATATTCCAGGTTATTACATAGTTGTGGGCAAATACTTACCGGTAAATATATTACGGCCGAAACCATCCAATACCATCATCAAAACAATGTATAAAATGCAGACTACAAACTAATTAACCAGAATAAATTCCTTACAATGATCAATTATTAACCTTAACCCAAACAAACATGAAAAAAAACAAGTTACAATGTGAAAAGCTGAAGTGGTCGCGGCACATTAACAGGGTGCTGATTACCATTTTTATGCTTTCGTTTACCCTGTTGGCTCAGGCCCAGATGACAAAAATTACGGGTAGAGTTACCGATGCTTCCAATGGCGAACCCATTGCGGGGGCTACAATCCTGGCAAAAGGAACACAAAATGGAGCACTCACCGATATTGAGGGAAAATTCGCGATCAGTGTCGATAAAAAAACTGAGATCCTGGTTATTTCGTTCGTGGGAATGCAATCGCAGGAAGTCGCTATAAAAGGGCAGACGTATTTTGAAGTATCGTTGAAAACTAATGCTACTGATATTGAAGGCGTTGTAGTAACTGCGCTGGGGATTAAGAGGGAGAAAAAAGCGCTTGGATATGCTGTGGGAGAGGTAAAATCTGATGCTATCGTTAATTCGAGCGAAAGCAACGTAGTAACAGCGTTATCCGGCAAAGTGGCAGGTGTGGTTGTAAACTCTACTTCGTCGCAGGCAGGTTCGGGTGCAAATATTGTTATCCGCGGTAACAGTTCAATTACCGGGAACAACAGGCCTTTAATGGTAGTTGATGGAGTTCCTTACAAAACTGACCAGTTTGGCGCCGGCGCAGTTGGCGGCGAAACCGGGAATACCTCACTTGATGTTGACCTGAGTACAGTTGAAAGTGTTAACATATTAAAAGGTGCTGCTGCAGCTGCGCTTTATGGTGCCGATGCCGCAAACGGTGTAATTATGATTACTACCAAAAGAGGTACCAAAAACATGAAGCCCCAGATTACTTTTTCCGAAAGCTATAGTTTTGATAAGGTAATTGAGATGGAACAGCAAAAACTCTGGTCGCAGGGAAATTATGATGCCGGTACCGGGAAATATGTTTTCCAGGATGGCGAACTTCACCCCGACGGTTCCTCGGGTTTCACTTCCGCTTGCTGGGGTCCCAGGATTACAGACGTACCGGGTGCCAGTTACTTCGATAAATACGAAGTATTCCAGGTGGGTCAGAATGCCGAAACCAGCCTGAATATCAGGGGCGGCAGTGATAATGTTACTTATTTTACATCTATTTCGAACACGACCCAACAGGGTATACTGGAAGAAATGAAACTGAAGAAAACTTCAATTACTTCCAATGTTGATGTTCGTGTAAACGATAAACTTAAAGTTACCACCGGGCTTAACTTTACCAATTTTGTAAACGATCGTTTCTGGGAAGGATTTGCAAACAGTGCTTTCATGAATACATTCCTGGCCCAGCCAACTACCTGGAATCCTTATCCGGTATATGCTGACGACGGACGACTCAGGTCGTACAGGGGTGGTAGCCGTAACCCTTACCTGTGGCTTAAAGACAATATGATCCGCAGCATCGATCGTAAACGTTTCACACCTAATGTTGGTTTCGATTACCAGATTGCAAACGGCTTAAAACTTACCGGAAAAGTAGGTATCGACTTTTACCTGAATACCAGGACCGACCAGATAAATTCGGGCGGATATGACTACCCGACAGGTTTATATGATGTGCAGAAAAATTCAAATTTCTTCCTCAACTCTGATGTAGTGCTTTCATATACCAAAAAGATTTCATCCGACTTTTCGCTGGATGCTTTGGTAGGAAATAATATTCAGAATACCACCTGGGAAGGCTCCTCTTTTATCGGTACAGGTTTTGTGCTTCCCGATATTTATAACAAAAGTAACTGCTCGTCAGTGAAACCCGATGACTGGAGAGGTCAGCAGAGAAGTGTCAGTATGTATGGTCAACTTTCACTTTCATACAGGAATATGCTTTATTTTACTGCCACCGGGCGTAACGACTGGACCTCGACTTTACCTCCCGATGCCCGCCTGAATATTTATCCTTCAACCAGTCTTGCTTACATTTTCTCCGAAATGATTTCGAATAAAAATGTGCTGAGTTTCGGAAAAGTTTCTCTTTCGTATTCTGAAGTCGGAAATACTCCCGGTGCTTATACCAATGCATTCAGCCAGGTTAATCCTTGGTTGGGCTGGTCGGGTTTTACACTTCCCTACAACGGGCAAACAGGTTTCTTCCCTTCAACAACAGCTGTAAATCCTAACCTGAAAGCTGAAAAATCGAAAGAAATTGAATTTTATCTTGATACCAAATTTCTGGATAACAGGATTAGTTTCGAAGCCAGTATTTATAAAAGCTGGTCCGATAACCAAATCATGAATACCAACCTGGAGTCGTCGTCAGGCTATACCTCAGCTTCAATGAATATCGGTTCAATAGAGAACAGGGGTGTTGAACTTATGCTTTCCGGAACTCCTGTTAAAACCAAGGATTTCAACTGGGAAATTGCATTCAACTGGTCGAAGAACAAGAGTAAGGTTATCAAACTGGGATTAAATCATGACCCGATCAACACAGGATATAGCCTCTGGGCTGTTGAAGGCGAATCGTTCCCGGTTATATACGATGTAAGATATGACCGCGATAACGATGGCAATATTATTATTGATGATGCAGATCCAAACTCAGGCAGCTATGGCTACCCGTTGAAAACCAACGATAAAAGGGTAATTGGTAAAGTTGAGGCCGACTGGCTGGGAGGTATGCGAAACACCGTTAACTACAAGAACTTTACTTTAAGTGCATTTATCGATATGCGGGTTGGCGGTTACGTAGATAATGGTACCGATGCTTACCTGAAATATTACGGAATGACTAAAGCCACCGAATCGAGACCTGACAATAACCTTTGGGTGATGGAAGGTGTAAAAGGTCATTATAATGAAAATGGTGACGTTGTTCTTGGTGGAAAAAATGACCTGGAAGTACGTTATGATAACTTCTGGAAAAGCTATACAGCACTCGAATCGACAGTGCAGAAATCAGATTTCATCAAGCTGCGCGAAGTAAGCCTTTTTTATAATTTCCCGAAAGCAATGCTCGAACATACAAAATTCGTAAAAGCATTATCGCTTGGTTTTACCGGCCGGAATTTGTGGCATAAATACGACAAAGGTTTTACCGGTAATGATCCGGAAGCTTCCAACTTTGGCGATAACAGCGCCCAGCAAGGCTTAACTTGGTATATGTTCCCCAATACCAAGACATATACCTTTAAACTTTCAATTAGTTTCTAATCATTTTAAAATCTGACAAATGAAAAATCGATTTATAAAACTATCTTCAATCATCCTGTTGGTTATTGCCTTGTCAGGGTGCGAAAAATGGTTGGATGTGAATAATAGTCCCGATGCCATTTCGAATGAAAAAATCGCGTTAAAAGGCCATTTGCCGGCACTGCTTGCTGAGTGGGCCTTAATGGGTTCAGGCGATGATGTAAACGCATCCATGTTCTGGACCTGCCAGCGTGCAACCTGGTCGTATCTCCCGGGTTGGGAAGCTTTTACCATCAATGCAACCACGGGTAATGATTTGTGGAATAATGCCTACAGCGGAACTTTACGGAATGCTGATGTGCTATACAAACGTGCCAAAGAGGAAAATAACCCTTATTACCAGGGCATTGCCGCACTCATAAAAGCATCGCAAATGGCTTGCCTGGTCGATAATTTTGGAAAGGTGCCTTACAGCGAAGCGCTTAGGTATCCAGAAATCGAGAAACCTAAATTCGACGAAGGAAAAGATGTATATGTTGAAGCCATGAAACTTTTTGACGAATCCATAGCTTTGCTGAGCTCAACAGATCCTATTGCCGGCCCTGGCGACGATGATTATGTGTATAGCGGCGACACAGAAAAATGGCTGAAACTGGCATACTCATACAAAGCACGTTATTCCATGCGTTTAACTTATGCTCCCGGATATACCAAAAACGGTCAGGCCCAGAAAGTGCTCGATGCTCTTGCCAATGGTCTTTCATCCAGTGATGACGATGCCTTGTTCCGCCATGGATCGGGCGAAACACAACGCGGGTTTTTCGGATGGCAGCAAACACAGGATTATGCACAAGGCATTGTGGCCAACGTTGTTTTTGTTGATTATATGAAATCGAAAAATGACCCCCGTGTTCCTTTCTTCTTTACAACTGTTGATTTTGGCGAAGGTTCAGAATATTATGGATGGAAATCGGGTGTAGCTACCAGCGATTTTCCGTATCATCCTTCGATGGCAAATAATGTATCGGACGAAACTCCTGAAACATTTATGAACTATGCAGAATGTTTATTCCTGAAAGCGGAAGCTTATGTTTTACTTCACAATTACCCTGCTGCCGAATCAGCGCTTAAGGAAGCCATCACCGTGAATATGACAGAGAAAGGCGTTGCCGAATCAGATATCACGACTTATTTATCGCAAATTACTTTCCCGCAATCCGAAGAAGCTGCCCAGCAAATGGTTATAACCGAAAAATGGGTGGCATCGTACCTTACCACGGCTGAACCACGTTTCGACTGGATCCGTACCGGTTATCCTGTACTCGATTTCACCAAGGCCCACCTCGAGCTTGCTAACCAAACGACCATGCCCCGCCGTTACCTGTACCCACAGGACGCAGTTGACCGTAACCCGAATACCCCATCGAACAACGGGATCGACGAATTTGCCAAGGGTGGCGTTTTCTGGGATGCCAAGTAATTGCTGATACTTTATTAAATACGACCCCGGTTATCAGGCCGGGGTCGTATTTAATGCTACTGAAATCATATCTTTACCTAATAAATATTAACTCTCAGCAAATGCGAATCCTGTTTTGCCTGGTTATCATAATGTGTTCAATTCATTTGCAGGCGCAAAAAACTATCAATGAAAATGTTAACCTGAATGTAACCTGGAAATTTATACAGGGTGATAACCTGGCTTACGCCAGCCCCGGGTACGACGACTCCGGATGGAAGACCATACCGGTTGACCGGATTTGGGAAGCTTCCGGGTACGAACCTTACGACGGATATGCCTGGTACAGGATAAAAGTAATTATTCCGTCGGCGCTGCGCGATAACGCCAACCTGAAAGATAGCCTGCGTATTTACCTGGGGAAAATCAACAACTTCGATCAGTCCTTCCTCAACGGATCACTGATCGGGATAAACGGAAAAAATTCCCTGGTAGGAACAGTACCTGATACCATGTTCAAAAAAGCCCCGCAGGGATTATGGGATGTTAAACGCCTGTACACATTATCAGTCAAGGACCCGCGGATAAAGTGGGACCAGGAGAATGTAATTGCTGTAAGGGTTTTCGACGAAGGTGGCCAGGGTGGAATGTATACCGGCGACCAGGTCATTGCCATGACCCGTTTGCAGGATTACCTGGTGATCGACAATAAGGCTCCGTACACATTTAAGAATGGCAGCCTGGTCAAAAATATCAGCCTTACAAACAGTTCATCATCGTACCTGTTGCAAGGAGATTTTGTTGTTAAAGCTTCCAACAAGCTTACAGCTGAAGAAATTTACCGCAAAGAAAACAAAAAGATTTTACTCAAGCCTGGTCAGAAACTTGACCTTGGCATTGAGATACAAAAACTGGATCAATCTGCGCTGATTACTTATCGTTTTGACTTTTCTGCTTCGGGCGAAACAATACTGATCACCGACGAAACACCCTATATCTGTACACCTTTGGCACCGGCCGAACCCAGGATCAACGGGGCTTCAATTACAGCTGCCCGGCCGGGTAAACCATTTTTATTTACCATCCCGGCAACTGGTTCAAGGCCTATGGTTTTTGAAGCCACTGGCTTGCCAAACGGGCTAAAACTCGACAAAAATACGGGTATCATTACAGGTAAGGTTGATGCAAAAGGTGAATACAAAGTGATGCTGAAGGCAAAAAACAATAAAGGCACAGCTTCACGCCAGATAACCATATCCATTGGCAACCGTATTTGTTTAACACCGCCCATGGGCTGGAACAGCTGGAATTGCTGGGGATTGGCCGTGGATGAACAGAAGGTGGTTGCCAGCGCTCATACATACCGCGACAAAGGCCTGATGAACCATGGCTGGAACTATATAAATATTGACGATGGCTGGGAAATAAACCGCGACAAGGAACCCAAGCGCGATGCCGAAGGAAATATCCTAACTAATGAAAAATTCCCCGATATGAAACGTCTTGGCGACAGTATTCATGCGCTCGGGCTTAAATTCGGCATTTACAGTTCACCCGGACCACTTACCTGTGGCGGATATACCGCGAGTTACCAGCACGAAGCCCAGGATGCCCGTTCGTTTGCATCGTGGGGTGTCGATTACCTGAAATACGACTGGTGCTCTTACGATGGCATCGCAAAAGATACTTCGCTGGCCGAATACCAAAAACCATATTTTGTGATGCGCGATGCACTTGCCGGTGTAAACCGCGATATTGTTTACAGCCTCTGCCAATATGGTATGGCTGATGTATGGAAATGGGGCGATGAAGTAGGAGGGAACCTGTGGCGTACCACCGGCGATATTACTGATACCTGGGAAAGTTTATTCGAAATCGGGTTTAGCCAGGTTGCGAACCAACCCTATGCCAGGCCCGGCAACTGGAACGACCCCGATATGCTTATTGTAGGCTGGGTTGGCTGGGGGCCAAATCTTCATCCCACACGGCTTACACCCGATGAACAATACACGCATATCTCGTTATGGAGTCTGCTCTCGGCGCCCTTGCTCATTGGGTGCGACCTGCAGCGCCTGGATGATTTTACGCTCAACCTCCTTACCAACGACGAAGTAATTGCCATTGACCAGGATCCGCTGGGTAGCCAGGCTAAACAGGTTATGATTCAGGGAGATGTTCAGGTTTGGGTTAAGCAGCTGGCCGATGGAACACAAGCCGTAGGGGTGTTCAATACCGGGAAACAAACTGCCAGGTTTACCCTCGACTTTCAAAAAGCAGGGCTGAAACAGAATATTGGTCTACGCGATCTCTGGAGACAGAAAGAGCTGGGCCGGTTCACCTCGCGCGCTGAATTGTCGGTACCTTCGCATGGAGTGCTGCTCCTGAAGCAGAGCAGGTAAACAACACCAGGAAATTGATTCAAAGAATAAATAACCCGGTAACGTTTGCTGCTAAAACTTACACGTATGTTCGCCAGCAAGCGGTACTTTCAATCAAAATTATATACAACATGAAGAAGATCATTTTTCTTTCCTTAATTGCATTCATAACCTGTTCGTTGATGGGTCAATCATACGTTCCGGTTAAAAATGATAAAAAAGTAAAAATTGCACCGGTAGTTCAAATGAAAGCCTGGGCATTTAACCTGCGCGATGTAAAACTGTTGCCGGGAAGCGCGTTTAAAAATGCTATGGATAAAGATGCGGCCTTTCTGCTCGAAATTGAACCCAACCGGCTTTTACATCGCTTTTACAGCAACGCAGGTTTGCCAACCAAAGGCGACGTGTACGGCGGCTGGGAGAGCGAAGGCTTGTCAGGCCACAGCCTTGGGCATTATTTATCCGCAATTTCCATGTTCTATGTTACCTCGGGCAATGCCGAATTCAAAAAACGTTCCGATTATATTGTTGACGAACTGGCACGATGCCAGCAGGCACGTAAAACCGGCTATGTGGGTGCTATACCGAACGAAGATTCTATTTTCTGGAAGGTATCGCACGGTATCATAAAATCAGGCGGTTTCGATCTGAATGGAGGTTGGTCGCCCTGGTATACCGTTCATAAAGTAATGGCCGGACTTGTGGATGCCTACCTGTACTGCGATAATGCCAAAGCCCTGCAGGTTGTTATCAAAATGGCCGATTGGACCGGCGAAATCTTAAAAAACCTGACTGAAGAACAACGCCTTAAAATGCTGAATTGCGAATATGGCGGTATGCAGGACGTGTTGTCGAATATTTATTCAATAACCGGCAATAAAAAATACCTGGAGCTTTCGTATAAGTTTGATGATGAATTTGTGATGGGGCAGCTGGCCAAACAGATAGATCCAATGCCGGGCAAGCATTCAAATACGAATGTGCCTAAGGCGGTTGGCGCAGCACGCCGATACGAAATTACAGGTACTGAGAGTGATAAAACCATTGCTTCATTTTTCTGGAAAACAATGGTTCATCACCATTCGTATGTAATAGGGGGAAACAGCAGCTACGAATATTGCGGTGAAGCTGATAAACTTAGCGACAGGCTCAGCGACAACACCTGCGAAACCTGCAACACCTACAACATGCTGAAGCTTACCATGCATTTGTTCTGCCTGGATCCCAACCAGGATTATACCGATTATTACGAACGGGCATTATACAACCACATTCTTGCATCTCAGAATCCAACTGATGGTATGATGTGTTATTTTGTTCCCCTGCGTATGGGTACGCAAAAACAATTCAGCGATAAGTTTAACACCTTTACCTGTTGCGTGGGCACCGGCATGGAAAACCACGGCAAATATGTTGAAAGCATTTATTACCAGGCCAGCAACGGAGGCCTGTACGTAAACCTATTTATCCCTTCGGTGCTCAACTGGAAAGAGAAAGGAATTACCCTGAAACAGGAAACAGCTTTTCCGGAAGCAAATACTGTAAAGCTGGGTTTTACTTCCAAAAAGCCGGTAAAATTCCCGCTGTACCTGCGTAATCCCAAATGGGCATCGGGCGGGGTTAAGGTAAAAGTTAACGGAAAAATGGTAACACCTGTGGTAAATAGCGAAGGATTCCTGGTAGTGGAACGTATCTGGAAAAGCAACGATAGGGTAGAAATAACCATGCCTATGAATTTATACACCGAAAGTATGCCCGACAACAAGAATCGCGTTGCTATACTCAATGGACCGATTGTGTTAGCCGGGCAGTTGGGTGATGTTGCTCCCGATCCGGTGGTAGGCGTGCCGGTACTGCTCACTTCCGACCGGGTGGTTGGCAACTGGCTGAAACCTGCATCAGGCAAACCACTGGAATTTACTATGTCGGGTATCGGTAAACCATTTGATCCGCCTTTGAAACCATTCTATAAAACATATAACCAGTACTATACTGTTTATTTCGATTTCTTCACACAGGAGGAATGGATTACACGGCAAGCCGATT
This sequence comes from uncultured Bacteroidales bacterium, assembly GCA_937965665.1. GTDB lineage: Bacteria > Bacteroidota > Bacteroidia > Bacteroidales > UBA4417 > UBA4417. The sequence continues at coordinate 2,807 of CALCJE010000307.1, read as the reverse complement.
ATGAGGCTGAGAAAAAACGTCAGCAGGCTATTGAAAATACTACCATCGACAACTTCAGGATAGGTGAAATGCAGCCCGAGCGCGACCACAACCTGAAGGCCAGCGAACGGTCGTATGTTGACGAAGCGCTGGGTCGTACCGGCCGCGAAGCCCGTGCTACCAATTATTTTGCCTTCGATATGAAAGTACAGCCACAAGTGCCTAATGCGCTTATGCTTACGTATATCGGAGATGATAAAAACCGTAAGTTCGATGTAAAGGTTGATGGCGTTCTGATTGCAACGGTTGATTGGAACGGCGGAACAACCGGTAAATTTTATGATTTCGAATACCCGCTTCCTGCCAGCCTGATCGCAGGAAAAACAACCATCAACGTGCGCATCGAAGCCAACTATGACCGTACGGCCGGCAGGGTATTCGGGTGCCGGACCATTAAGAAATAGGAGAAGTTGAAACACTTAAAAACAGCATGATGTAAAGTCAGGAAATTACGTAAAAAGTAGCTTCCTGGCTTTATTTTTCATGCATTCATATTGATTCTGGTATCTGTTAAAATTGTTTATTTGCGAAAAAGTTGATATGTTATGAATAAATGCATTAACCTGTTGCTAACCCTCAGTGCAGCTATTGTTTTTTCAGGTGCTGTATCAGCCCAGAAATCATTCAGCCCGGCCGATTATCAGCGTGCCGATTCACTGGTCGATGTATTCGGGAAGACCGTATACCATGCGGTGCAGGGAATTAACTGGGACGAAAACAACCCGTATTTCTGGTACTCAACACTCACCCCTGTAGGAAAAGAATTCTGGGTTGTGAATGCCGAAAAATTGAAAAAGGAAAAACTTTTCGAAACTGGCAAGCTGGTGCAGCAACTTTCGGAAATCATGCAAAAGCCAGTCAAAAACGATGAATTCTCGCCCATAAGTGGTACTCTTTCGGCGGACGGCAAGCTGTTCGCATTTCAGGTTGATACTATTCTATTCGAATGGAACCGGCTGAAAAATACCCTGAAAAAAACGGGTTTCAAACCTAAAAACAAACCAGAAGGATATTGGGGCGAAAGAGCCGAGGATCATTCCGGACCGCCGGTGAAATCTCCTGATGGTAAATGGTATGCTTTTATCCGCGAAAACAATGTGTTTGTAAAGGATTCGGCTGGCAAAAAACTGGTACAACTCAGCTTCGACGGGTCCGTGGGCGAATATTATGCTGCCGAACTGTTCTGGTCGCCCGATTCCCGGAAACTTGCCGGTACAAAAGTTCGTGCCGAAATTCCGCATTATATCTATTTTGTCGAATCCTCACCTTCGGATCAGCTGCAGCCTAAACTTCAGAAACGGTATTATCCCAAAGCCGGCGATGCTTTACCCATCAGCAGCCCTGTACTTTTCGACATAGAGGCTAAGAAACAAATCGCAGTCGATGGAACGCCCTTTTTAAACCAGTTTACACTCGGTAACATCAGCTGGCGAAAAGACAACCGTTCCTTTACTTTCGAGTTCAACCAGCGCGGGCACCAGCGGTACCAGGTGGTTGAAGTAAATGCTGCTTCGGGGAACTGCAAGGTGTTGATTGATGAAAAGTCAGGAACCTTTATTGATTACAGTTCCAAACTTTCGAGGCACGACGTTGACGATGGTAAAGAAATTATCTGGACATCGGAGCGGGATGGCTGGAACCATATTTATTTGTTTCACGGTGATGGCACCCTCGGGAACCAGGTAACCCGGGGTAACTGGGTGGTTCGCGACATCATACAGGTTTTTGACTCGGCAAGGCAGCTGATATTTACCGCCAGTGGCATGCACCCTGGCGAAGATCCTTACCTGCTTCATTATTACCGGGTAAATTTTGATGGCAGCAACCTGGTTGAACTAACCCCCGAAGCTGCGAATCACCAGGCGGTATTTTCGCCCGGTTTCAAATATTTTACTGACACCTATTCCAGGGTTGATTTGCCTGCCACCACGGTGTTACGCGAAGCTTCAACGGGCAAAATACTTTTAACGCTTGAGCAAACTGATATCACCTCGTTGTTAAAAACAGGCTGGAAAATGCCCGAAGTGTTCTCAGCCAAGGGAAGAGACGGGAAAACGGACATTTGGGGAATGATTTATCGCCCTTCGAATTTTGATCCACAAAAGCAATACCCGGTGGTTGAGTATATTTATGCCGGTCCCCACAGTTCGCATGTTCCCAAGAACTTCAGCGCCTCCTACCGTTGGTATGCAGGGCTGGCAGAGCTTGGATTTATTGTGGTTCAGATTGATGGCATGGGTACATCTAACCGGTCGAAAGCATTTCACGATGTATGCTGGCGCAACCTGAAAGATGCAGGTTTCCCCGACAGGATTTTGTGGATTAAAGCTGCCGCTGAAAAATATCCGTATATCGATACCACCCGCGTTGGAATATTCGGTGGTTCTGCCGGCGGGCAAAATTCAACAGGGGCTTTACTTTTTCATCCTGAATTTTACAAAGTGGCCGTATCTTCGTGTGGCTGCCACGATAACCGTATGGATAAAATATGGTGGAATGAGCAGTGGATGGGTTATCCGGTGGGTGAATGGTATGCCGATAATTCGAATGTTACAAACGCATACCGCCTCAAAGGCAAGCTTATGTTACTGGTAGGTGAACTTGATGACAATGTCGATCCAGCGACCACCGTCCAGCTTTGTGATGCGCTCATCAAAGCGGAAAAGGAATTTGAGTTTGTTGTACTTCCCGGGATGAATCATACCGGCGGTGGTAAATATGAGATCGGAAGAGCGTCGTGTAGGGAAAGAGTGTAGATCTCGGTGGTC
>CALCJE010000306.1 GCA_937965665.1 uncultured Bacteroidales bacterium | reverse complement strand
TTGAAATGAGCAACCCAGCTCTGAACCGTCGCCCAGCAGTTTTTCGAAATTTGGCAAATCGTAAGGCGTGCTGATAATAAGTATCTCGCGTATGCCTGCCATCATCAGTACCGACAAGGGATAATAAATCATGGGCTTGTCGTAAATGGGCATCAGTTGCTTGCTCACTGCCAGGGTGAGCGGATGTAAACGTGTTCCGGAACCGCCAGCCAGGATTATACCTTTCATAGAATTTGGATTTACAGATATTATCGGATTCGTTATAATTGCTTCAGAAGGTGAACAAAACCTACTAATACTTCTTGCATTGCACTGTTGACATGCAATGCAATCACTTTTTAAATGTTGTTTTTGCCGTTCCCGTTATCGTCGCCATTTACCTCATTTTCATCGTATATGTCTATAAGAGGTTTTTCTTCAAATGCTTTGGTAACTGCATATTTATCGAGCACCAGCAGGAACGAGGGCAGAACCATGATGTTAAAAAACATGGCGATGAAAAGCGTTGTCGAAACCAGCATTCCCAGCGCCTGTGTGCCCCCGAAACTCGAAACCATAAATACGCTGAATCCCAGCACCAGCACAATAGAAGTATAAATCATACTAAAACCGGCTTCGCGCAAAGCATTAATGGTGGATTTCCCGATATCGTGACCTGTAACTTTCAGCTCGTGCCGGTACCGCGAAAGGTACTGAATGGCGTTGTCGACCGAAATACCCAATGCTATGCTGAAAACAATGATGGTGGATGGTTTAACCGGAACCCCGGTAAAGCCCATGATAGCTGCAGTAATAACCAGGGGTATGATGTTGGGAAGCATGGAGACTGCAATCATGCGCACACTCGAAAACATGAGCGCCATCAGCAGCGAAATAAAAGCGATGGCAATAAGCACACTCTGGAAAAGGTGTTTGATCAGGAATTCGGTGCCGCGGGCGTACACCAGGCTGTTACCGGTAAGCTGTACATCGTAATCTTCGGCAGGGAAAATTTCAGCCACCTTTGGTTTTATACTATCCAGCAGGCGGTTCATCTGGTTGGTGCTCAGGTCGGCCATCTGGAAACTTACGCGGGTATAGCGTTGTGTGCTATCCACAAAGGATGTGAGCATATGTTTCTGTCCGTCGGCCTTGCGCGGGAAATAGGAAAGCACAAAATTCTTTTCCTGCGAGTTGGGCACGCTGTACATCTCGGGATTGCCGTTAAAATATGCCTGTTTGGCAAATTTCGCCAGTTCGGCAACTGAAAGCGGGCGCGAGAATCCTTTATTCAGTAGAATTGCTTCCTGTAGTTCGTCAATTTTCTGAATTGTCGAAAGCTTCATCACGCCTTTTTTCTTCTTCGTATCGACTGATATTTCGAAAGGCATTACCCCGCCAAACTGGTGTTCGAAAAATTTAAGGTCTTTGTACAGCGGGTCTTTTTCGCTTATATCGTCGACTACTTTTCCCGAAGTGCGCATATTCATCATACCAATAATCCCTACCAGCAGGAGTACCCCGGCAGTGGCAAAAATCCATGCGCGTTTAAACTGGATCAGGTGAATAATTTTTTCCAGCACACTGCTGAAAATTTTATTGTCGAGATGCTTGAGCTGTTTTTCGGTGGGCGGTTTCATGTAGCTGAATATGATAGGCAGCAGCAGGATGCACAGTACATACTCAATCATGATACTTAATGCGGCAATAATACCGAATTCGCGCAGCATCTGGTTCGACACCAGGATGAAAGCCGCAAAACCGGTAGCCGTAGCTGTATTTACCATAAGCGATGCAAAACCAATGCGTTGCACCACCCTCGAAAGTCCCAGGATTTTATTGCCATGCAGCCGGTATTCCCAGTGGTATTTATTAAGAATATAAATACAGTTTTCGATGGCAATAACTACAATGAGCGAAGGAATTACTCCTGTAAGAATGGTTATTTTGAATCCGAACAACCCGATCAGCCCGACTGTAAAAATAATGCTGATGGCAACCACCACCAGTGAGCTGGCAACAACTTTTACCGACCTGAAAAACATGAACAGGATGATGGCCGCTATAAGTATGGATAGGAATACAAACAGGAACAGCTCATTCTGTATTTTACGGGCCATTACGGTGCGTATGTAGGGGAGGCCTGAAAAATGAAGCTGGTGGCCTGTTTTGCCTGCATACGCATTAGCCCTTGCAACAATATTATCAACCACCACAAGCCTTCCTTTGTCGTTCAGTTTTTGCTGGTTGAGGGTAACCGCCAGCAGGTAAGTCTGGGTTTTGGGATTATGCAACAGTCCTTCATAAAATTTAAGCGAAAGGATTTTATTTTTCAACGAATCGGCTTCGGCCTGGTTACGTGGTTTCTGCGGAACCAGGGGCAGAAAATTGTATTGCCTCAGGCTGTCGTCTTTAACTATGTTTACGGCTTTGGCAATTGAGGTAACACCTTCCACCCCGTCAATCTTCATCATGTCGAAAGTAAGATCGTACCAGGCATTAAACTCATCGACCTTAAACATATCGGGATTGGTAACCCCGATTACAAATACGCTTCCATCTTCGCCAAAGCGTTTTTTAAATTCATCGTACTGAATCACCGTAGGGTCGTTAGCCGGCAGCATTCGTTGGTTGTTGTACGAAAGTTTCACGCCCGACCCCAGCCATGCCATCACGATGGTCAGAAGTCCGATAGTAACAAGTATTCCCGGGCGATTGCGCAGGATTAATCTAACCAATATTTTCCACATATCCTGGGTAAAATGTGCATTTTGAATGATCTGGCGAAGATACAATAATTATTATTATAAAGCTGTGACGCTTCACGGCAGTCAATAACAGCATGGGCCATGCCTAATGCGAAATTTTTATTTGAATGAGTTTTTTAATGTCGTTGAGTTTCCCGTCGTTTGTTATTTCGATGCGAAACCCGCGACCTTCGGCATATACTTTTGCCGACGTAATGATGTATTTTATCTCAGGGCTGATATCACTGCCAAGAGCTGCAGTTGCTGCCTTTTCGCCATACACAAATGCGGCCATAAAATATTTGTCGCGCGGAAGCAGGTAAATGATAGCCCTTTTTTTATCCTTCATCCTGAAATTCCAGCCATACTTGGTTCCAGGGAAATTCCATTCCTCAACCACGGCAGGGTAAACCTGTTTCACATAACTCCTGATCTGTATCCACTCGTAGTACAAAGTACCCAGTGCTTCGCCCAGTTTTGATTCGTCAGGTAATTCGGATTTGTCGGTAAAGATGCTGATATCCATATAAATGCGTTTAAAATCGGGGCTTATATAAAGAAGTAAAGTTAAGCAATTAAATAAAAGCCAAGTATTATGATAAGCGCATGCATAATGATACTGCCATCAAGTATCCCATGGTAATAGTAAGGAAGACGTTGTATTTTCCTGTTGTTGACCATGAACAGGATGATTGACTGTGAAAGGAGGCTGGCCGGGAAAATAAAGTTGACTCCAAAATAATAATATTGAAGCAATGCCGGAAGCACAGAAAAAATTATAGCCAGGTTGCAAATCAGCAGTGCTTTTTTCGTTCCAAAGCTTGCCGGTATCGACTTTATTCCGGCCCGGCTGTCGGCATCCATATCGCGTATATCGAAGGGGATGGCTATAGCAAAAATAAAAATCAGCCGTTGGATGAAAACCAGCAGCACCCGACCTTCGCTTATCGGTATCTGCGCTTGTAAAACAGGTATAAAAACAGTTGCTGCTGCCCAAACCAAAGCAAGAATAATGGTCTTTGTTCCTGGTACCTTCATAAGCCAGGCAACGCTTCTCAGTTTGAAACGCGTGGCTATTGAGTACAAAAATGAAAACATTGCAAGGGGTACCAGCAATGAAATTACGCTTGTTTTTACAAAAAACATCGAAACTGCAAGCCCTGCCGAGGCGCCTGCCACCAGTATTTTAAGTAAACGCATGTGCCCGGCTGCCCAGCTAAGCTTGTCGGATTGGGTTTCATGGGTCTTATTGTACACTGCCAGCAACCGATGCAGGTTATAGTCGGCTAAGGTTGAAAGGAAAATTAACAGTAAACCGGCATTGAGCGTTGGAGACCAGCCCAGCTGCGCCTGTGTTGCCATGGCGAGTGAAACCGCTGCTACAGCAATTACAAGGTTCGTGTTTATTATCAAGCGCAGCGCCTTCACAGTGCGAAACAATGAAATTGAAATGTCGTCAGGGTTTCAGGATCCCCATATTTTTCTCCAGGTGATGATACCCTATCCCGAAGTAAGCTTTCGCGTTTTTTATTTTTTCGAGCACGGCTTCGTTGTGGCCGGTCGATTTATGGTCTTTAATGCCTACAATCATCACATTTTTTGGCGTATGTGCATCCGATATAAATTCGAACACCTTGGTTTTGTAGCCAAAATATTCGAGAATCATGGCACGGATACCGTCAGTAACCATTTCGGCCTGCCGTTCGAGGAAAATGCCATATTTGGTTAGGAAAGTAAGGTCGTTGGCTGTTTTTGATGCCTCCAGTTGCCGCCTGATCTGTTTATGGCAGCACGGTGCAACTACTATTAAATCAGCTCCGGCAGTTATGCCTTTGCTGATGGCATCGTCGGTGGCCGTGTCGCAGGCATGCAATGCAATCAGAATGTGGGTGCCGGCACTGTCGTATTTTTCGATGGTTCCCTGCTCGAAAACCAGTTGTGTAAAACCTGTATCGCGGGCAATGGTATTGCAGAGGCTGACCAGGTCGGGGCGGAATTCAACCCCTGTAACCTGTGCACTCACTTTTAATACATTAACCAGGTAATCGTACAATGCAAAGGTGAGATAACCTTTGCCTGAGCCCATATCAACTACGTTGAGCTTTTCCCTGCCGGGGATTTCTTTAATGAGTGAACTCAGGATGTCGATATAGTGATTAATCTGCTTGTATTTATCCTGGGCGTTTACCAGCACCTTGCCGTTTTCGTCAGTAATTTTGAGCTGGGCCAGGTATGGCTTGCCACTGCTGCCGATCAGTCGTTTCTTATTCCTGTCGTGGTCGGCTGCAGGCAGTTGCTGGTGTGCGGGAGCATTTTTTCGTATGGTAATCTTTTTATCGTGCAGGTAGTTTTTAACGATGTCGCGGGTTTTGTAACGATACGTAAAACTGAGTTTTTCTTCGCTTTTTATCAAAACCCGTTTTATGTAAACGTTCTTGAGGTTTTCTTCCTTGCCCTTGTAGTTTCCCAGCGAGATTTTTACAAAAGTGTTTTCGTCAAGGCTGTGTTGTACAGCGCTTATAAATTCGCCTGTTTTTTCGCTAAGGTTCATCGGGGTATGGATTGGTTTGGGAGCCGGGGTAACGCAATGCAGAGCCAAAGGGATTGGTTCATTGTATTCCGCCAGGAAAACTTTTGCGAAGGTACGAAAAAAACCACGTGCACAGGAAGCCAGGCCGATAGCCCGGAACACCAAAATGTTAATCATAATTCATTTCGTGATATTTTAAACATTTTTGCTGTATTAGCTGTTGAATCACATTGTTCTGTAGTATCATAACCTTTATTTAATAAACCATAAAAGATCTTTTTTATGAAACAAAAACTTCTACTTTCAGCCTTTATTATGGCTAGTTTGCTTGGATTTGCCCAGCTTAAAAAGCAGGACACGGTTATACTTAAAAAAGTAATGGAGCTTAAAGTGAAAGGCGAAGGAGGAGCCAATGGTGCAGCAGTAACCTGGGACCCTGTTGCAAAAAGATATTACGCAGCCATAGCCGGAAATGCTGATTTCCCGATGAGCGTTTTTAATGCCGGTGGTGTATTGATTAGCGATACCAACTTAAAAACACAGATCGATGTGCGTGGTTTATGGTATAACACAAAAACAAAGTTGCTTCAGGCCAATGGTTACAGCGAAACAGGTTGGGTATCGTATAAATTAAATGCAAATGGAATTCCTGAGTCGGTTACAACTATTTTCGAAGGTATGGTGCAACCCAACGAACATGCCGTAGGAACATACGATTCCAAAGGCAATACAGTGTATTTCCTGGATACGTCCGAAGATTTTGTGGTTGAAAATTATAATCCTGCCGATGGCAAAATTATCAATACCATATTTATACACCCGGGTACTACCAAGTCCGAAGATATTGATTTAGACTGGGATGTGGAAGGTATGTTTGATTACAATGCTACAAGCGCGGTGTTTACAGGGATCCCCAAATCTGAAATCGGGCTGCTTAACGTGGTTTTAAACCAGGTTGAGCTCTTTAACCTCGATGGACTGCTGACCAAGGTTTTACGGCTGCCCGAAGAAGCGATTGCCAACGAAATGTTCAATTTCAGCTATTGCAACGGCATATACTGGCTTTTTGACAAAGAAAACAGGAAGTGGATAGGGTACAAATAATTCACTGTTTCGTTTCAGCCATTTTGTTTAAGATTGTTCCCAGGTTCTGAAAAGATATTCAGGCCCAAAGTTGACGTTGGTTTGCGTAATACGCTTTGTGTAGTGGGTTACCTGGTGTTATGCTGGGGATTAAAATATTGATGGCAAACCAACGCAAAGCGAAAGATTATTATTTTTGCAAGTTAAATTATTCAGGGATGAAGCCCTTCATGTCGATGCTGGTTTTATTGGTGCTTTTTCAGGCGCTAATGCCGGGGAGTCTGGTAAAGATTGACTCCCAGGCTGGCGGTGCATCCGACATTCAGAAAAGCCTGGTACAAAAATCAGTAGTGCTGGATCCTTTCCTGTTGCCTGATAATGCATTGGCGGCTAAGGCTTTGTCAGGAAAAACAGAGTGGTTTCCTTTTGCTTCCAGTTTCAAGATAATTTCATTTAACTACCTGCCTGAACCATTGATCCGGCAACTACCCTATGGAATGGGAAAAAGGCCGGTTGATATCCGTATCCCGGTATATATTTTACACAACATTTTGCGATTGTAGCATTTTATCCAGCTTTCATCCGGTTATCCCGGAATTGTTTCAATTCATTTTTTTTCGGGTTTGTATCAACACGGTGTTTTGCACCTGCTGCTGATATTTTGCTGCGAGCATGCCCGGAGCAAACTATAAAATTATTGTAACCATGGAAACTGATAACATGAATACTGAACCTCAGCAAGATAAAAAATATAGCGGGGGCATCCATTTCTTTTTATTTTTCGGGGGATTGATCGTAGTATTGATCCTCATTAAACTGCTTATTGACTACCTGACCTAGGAGTCACTCCCTGAGAATGTTTCGGAAACTGCATTGCCATACAGTTTCACTGCTTTATTCCGTAAACGGAAAACCAGTTAACCCGGGAGGAGGCCCGGTTGCCTGTAGTTGAAAATGCGGTTCCGAAGCATTCTCATTTTAAAAAGTTTCAGCGACATTAATTTTTTGCCGCAATGAAGCAAATCTGGCATTTGTTTTCTATCTTACAGCACTGAAAACGGCCCGTATTAACATTCGGGGCTGGATGGTGTTTATTTTTATTGTTAAACCGGTTTTCAAACAGGATGATATTAACTACCGAGAACATATTATTGATTGGCTCTATACTCCTGTTCATCTCACTGATTGCAGGTAAAACCTCGTTTAAATTCGGGGTACCGGTTCTGATATTTTTTATTGCCATCGGCATGCTGGCCGGATCGGAAGGAATTGGCGGGATATATTATGATAACCCGAAAACAGCCCAGTTTATTGGTATTGTAGCCCTCAATTTCATACTTTTCTCAGGTGGGCTCGATACCGATTTCAAATCAATTAAACCTGTTTTGGGGCCGGGGCTTACGTTGTCGACCCTTGGTGTTTTGATCACAGCCGTGAGTGTCGGCGTGTTTGTGTGGGCCGTTACTGATTTTTCGATTTATGAAGGGCTGTTGCTTGGTTCTATAGTGTCGTCAACCGATTCGGCCGCAGTTTTCTCCATACTTCGTTCAAAAAGCATTGCGTTAAAAGGCAATCTTCGGCCTATGCTTGAACTGGAAAGCGGCAGCAACGACCCCATTGCCTATATACTGACCATTGCTTTCACAGGATTGGTGTTGAATCCGGATGCTGGTTTGCTGAGTATTATTCCTTTGTTTTTGAAACAGGTAATTATTGGCGGCATTTCAGGTTTTTTGTTGGGCAAACTCGGCAAACATATAATCAATTCAATAAAGCTCGACTTCGAAGGATTGTATATTGTGCTGGTGATAGCGCTTATGTTCTTTTGTTTTTCTTTTACCGATTTCCTGGGCGGTAATGGCTTCCTTGCGGTGTACCTGCTTGCCATAATGCTGGGCAACGAGGAGTTGATTCATAAGAAAAAATACATAAAGTCGTTCGATAGTTTTGCCTGGCTGATGCAGATTGTAATGTTTCTTACGTTAGGTTTGCTTGTATTTCCGAGCAAAGTGGTTCCGGTTATTGGAATAGGAATTGTAATATCCCTCTTTTTGATCATGTTTGCCAGGCCTGTTGGCGTATTTTTAAGCCTGATATTTTTCAGGGTGCAAAACCGCAGCCGCTGGTTTGTTTCGTGGGTAGGCCTGCGGGGTGCCGTACCGATTGTTTTTGCCACTTATCCGCTGTTAGCCGGCGTCGAAAAAGCACAAATGATTTTTAATATCGTGTTTTTTATTTCTATCACTTCAGTGCTCATACAGGGTACAACATTGCCATTGGTAGCCCGGTGGCTGAGGCTCTCACTGCCCGAAAAGCTTAAATATCGCACCCAGGCTGACCTTGAGTTAAGTGATAGTATTAAATCCCTGCTCACTCAAATTGTAATTCCCGACGGATCACCAGTGATCGGGAAACAAATTGTGGAACTGGAATTGCCGAAAACAGCCCTTATTTCTATAATCCAGCGCGGGGATCAGTTTATCACGCCTAATGGTTCAACCATCCTGGCCGGGAATGACAAGCTTTTTGTGTTAAGCGAAAGTGAAGATTCACTCAAAAAAGTATTCCTCTGTCTGAACTGAGAAGTATTTCGGTGAAAAAAAATCCCAGGTTAGGCAACAAAAAAAGCCCTTCTTCAGAAAAGAAAGGGCTCTTTAGGTTTGATGTGTGCCTGTTTTATTCGTTTTCTATAATTACCATTCCAGGATCTTCATAAAATCAAATTCCTCCGGATTTTTTACATATTCGCGGGCAGCATCCATATCGGCAGCAGTAAGGTACTGTATACTGTCAAAGAACACCATATGCGCTTTCTGGCTATCCATAGTAACCATACGGGTACGTACTTTCCCATGGCCATCTTCCAGGTCCTTCAGGAAAAGCGGGAAAATATCGCCGGTAGGGTCGGAGCTTACCATGCAGCCGGTGAGCCCATCATCGTATATTTTTTTAACGCCAATGCCTAACAGGCTGCAATATAAAAGGTCCCAGGCTGTGGGAGCTATACAACGCAATTCGTATCCCATTTCAACCGGGCGGCTCTTTACATTCAAACCCAACTGCTTGAGCCGTATCTGAAGTAACATGTTGTAAATGTGAGCTTTACTTACTGTGCCCAGTTCAGGATGCCCGTGCTCGTCGTAAGTAAACTGTATGCCCGACGATTCAATTTCATCGTCGCTCATAAAGTGGAAAACTCCTTCGCTGACAATAGCAACGCCATAAGCAATACCTAATATTTTTCGCTTTATGATGGAAGAAATAATCAGGCGGGTAATTTTTTCGAGGGTCACCTTGGTTTTGTTGAACATTTCGGGGATGATAATCATCGGGTAGTGGCAGGCTGCGCCAATACCAAAAGCCAGGTGCCCGGCTTCGCGGCCCATGGCCGAAACTACAAACCAGTTGCCCGAGGTGCGTGCATCTTCGTAAATGGTACGGCCAATGCGAACACCTTCCTGCTTGGCACTCTGGTACCCGAAAGTTGGCTGGCCTTCGGGAAGCGGAAGGTCGTTGTCGATGGTTTTGGGAACATGAATGTTTTGTATCGGGAATTTACGGTCGGTCAGGAATTTAGAGATACGGTTGGCCGTCGAAGCGGTATCGTCGCCACCAATAGTTACCAGCAGTTTGATATTATTTTTTACAAAGAAATTAGTTTTAAATTCGAGGTCGGCAGGTTTGTAACGGCTCATCCGCAGCATGGAACCGCCAATGCTGAACACGCGGTCGGCCATTTCAAAATCAATGTCGATGGTGCTTGGGTTATCAGTAAACAGGTTTTTATACCCATCGTGTAAACCGATTACGCGGTACCCGTCGCGAAGGAAAACTTTCGCAACTGAACTGATCACAGTATTAATTCCGGGAGCAGGTCCGCCACCGGCAAGCATAAGAATAGAGCCTTTCATGATGTGTTTTGTATTTGAGTTTTATTTTTTAAAAGGGTCAGAAGACGGAAGACCGAAGCTAAAGTCTACCTTCCCGATATCATTTGGGATCATTAAGAGAGCCAAATTAATAAAAAATGTTGTTAATGCGCTGTTAGTCCATATAATTTGGTTTTCAACAGCGTTTTGGTGTGCTATCCTTTGTATCAACAGATCTTAAAAAATAAATTACCTAGTTTGGCCGGGCCACAAATTGCGCGGTAAGCCGGCTTCGCATTTCGAGTAACACTGTTTTTCCATCTTCCATCACGCGGTCGATGGTGGCCTGGTCGTAATGGCGTATGGTAATCAGCTCGAGGCCTGTGTTATACCGAACCTTGTAGTTCTTACCCAGTTCATCAAAAAGCCGGCTGAGCTTACGCTGGTTATTGTCGACACATACCGAAAAACTGATGGCCGAATTCTGCATCAGGCTGATGTGTATCGAATTACGGGCAAAAACAGCCAGAATTTCACTTAAGCTTTGTTCGTCGATAAATGAAAAATCGCGCGGTATAATCGAAATCAGCACCTGGTCGACTTTAAATATAAAAGATGGGATCAGGCTATCGGCGGCTGTATCGTTTTGAATAATAGAGCCTTCGTCGCCTGGTTTCACAAACGATTTAATCCGTAACGGTATATCCTTGTTCTGTAAGGGTTTAATGGTTTTTGGGTGGATAATAGTTGCACCATAATACGATAACTCAATGGCTTCGCGGTACGATATGCTTGCCAGTTTTTCGGTACGGCTGAAGTACTTCGGGTCAGCATTCAGCAACCCGGGAACATCTTTCCATATCACCATTTCATCAGCCTGCAATGCATAGGCAAAAATGGCTGCCGTATAATCGGAGCCTTCGCGACCTAATGTTGTGGTTTCTCCGCCCGGGGTAGCACCCATAAATCCCTGGGTGAGCGCGATAGCCGGGCTGCCTTCCGATTGATCAAGAAAAGCCGAAACCTGTTCCCTGATCTGTTTTTCGGTTGTTTCCCAATTTACTTTGCCTTCGCGCCAGGTATTATCGGTACGCACCAGTTCGCGCACATCGAACCAACGGCAGGTAAGCCCCTCGTTTAAAAGGAATTCGCTCACAATGGTGGTACTGATCAGTTCTCCAAAACTTACTACCTGGTCGTAGTCGTAATCGTATTGCAGGCTGGGTGGCGACCCAAGGTAGCCTTCGAGTTCGCCGAACAACAGATCGGTTTTAAAATGCGCCGGGTGCTTTTTATCTGGAAACAACTCAATGATAATTTTCTGATGATAGCTTACCAGCTCCGCGATAAATGTTTCGAGTCGTTCATCATTTTCATACCATGCATTCAGGATTTTTTCGAGTGCATTGGTGGTTTTGCCCATGGCCGAAACAATCACAACCAGTTTTTCGGGTGAATGATTTTGCAGAATAGCAGCTACATTGCGCACTGAATCAGCATCTTTCACAGATGCTCCGCCGAATTTAAAAACCTTTGTCATATGGTGAAATTACTGGGTAAAAGTACTATTTTTGTTTGAATGATGGAAGATCCGGAAGCCGGATGTCCGGTGACAGAAGTTGTAAGTGCAAAGGAGTAATTGTTGCTTTCCTGATTTTTATTTACGTGATTTGTTATCTGTAAAAGGGTTTCGGCTCCCTGTTTCTGTTAGCCGACCAGGTGAATCTATAATTAACTTTTAACGAAAGGATTTTAGCTATGCCCATGAAAACACTTGTTGAGTTTATCAACGAAAAACAATCCGAATACCCCGAAGCTACCGGAGATCTGACACGCATGCTGAACGATATCGGCATTGCTGCCAAAATTGTAAACCGCGAAATTCGCCGCGCCGGCCTGGCCGATGTTAATGGCTTGTTCGGCAGTACCAACATACAGGGTGAAGAGCAGAAAAAACTCGATGTTTTTGCCAATGAGCAGTTTATCAATGCACTGAAACATGGCGGTCAATGCGCTGCGCTTGCCTCAGAAGAAAATGAAGATATGATCATTTTCGGCAACAAATATTCCATGAATGGCAAATATGTGGTCGCTTTCGATCCCGTGGATGGATCGTCGAATATTGAGGTAAATGTGCCGATCGGGACTATTTTTGCCATCTACAAACGGACGACAGCTATTGGTTCGTCGGGATCGCTCGACGATTTGCTGCAGCCCGGGCGTAACCTGGTAGCAGCCGGTTATGTGATGTATGGCAGCTCAACCATGCTGGTTTACACTACAGGTAATGGCGTTAACGGGTTTACTTACGATGCCACGGTGGGTTTGTTTTTTCTGTCGCACCCTGATATGCGCATTCCCGAAAACGGTACCATTTATTCAATAAACGAAGCCAACTATATTTATTTCCCCGAAGGCGTGAAACGGTATATCAAGTACTGCCAGGAAGATGATAAAGCAACAAACCGTCCCTACAACACGCGCTATATCGGGTCGTTGGTGGCTGATGTGCACCGCAACCTGCTGCGTGGCGGCATTTTTATTTACCCCGGTACGTTGAAAAATCCAAATGGTAAGCTCCGCCTTTTGTACGAATGTGCCCCCATGGCATTTATTGTTGAACAGGCCGGTGGAAAAGCTACCGATGGCTTTCGCCGCATCATGGATATTGAGCCCTACAGCCTTCATCAGCGCTCACCGGTTTTTATCGGTTCGCGGGAAATGGTGATTAAAGCTGAAGAGTTTATGAAGCAATATTCGAATGATTTTGTTGAGAAAATGTGAACCGGTTTCGGATGTGGGATGTGGGATGTGGGATTTCGGATGTGGGATTTCGGATGTGGGATGTGGGATGTGGGTATGATCTATAATCTATAAAAAACTCCGCAATCCGCAATCGCCAATCCGCAATCGCCAATCCGCAATCAAAAACTTATTATCCCGCTGGTAACCGCCGTCTTCACCAGGATGGCGGTGTTTTTAGCATTAAATTTTAACAGCAGATTTTTGCGGTGGCTATCAACAGTCCATGCGCTGATAAAGAGTTTATCTGCAATTTCCTGGTTGGTAAGTCCATCGGCAATAAGTTTGAGTACTTCCACTTCACGACGTGTGAGTATTGGCAGGTGGCCATTGGTGGGCAGTTTGCCTTTAAGCAGTTCAGTTACGCTTTTGCTTACAAACCTATTTCCGTTCATTACTTGAGTAATAGCTTCCAGGATCTCATCGGTATCGGAGCTTTTTAGTATATAACCATGAATTCCTGCAGCCAAAGCCTGGTCGACCACATGCCGTTGTTCAATGGATGTTATTGCCAGTATTTTCAAATCACCAAAGCGCGATTTGGCAATGGAACAAAATTCGATACCACTCATATCGGGCAGGTTAATATCCAGCAATATTATTGCAGCTTTGTTTCCATTGAGCCATGCCAGGCCATCGTGGGCCGTGGTAACATGATAACATTCCAGCGCCGGCACTGAAGTGCGGATAAGGTTCGAAAGGCTGTCGCTTACAATCGGATGATCTTCAACAATAAGTGCTTTTAGCATGTATGCAGCAAATTGATACTGCTAAGATAGTAAAAATTCAATACTCGCTTCGGTGCCTTGTCCCGGGGCACTTTCGAGTTCAAAAGTGCCGTTGTATGCTGTAACGCGATCGCGTATCACGAACAGGCCTTTTCCTTCGCAGGGATTACATTTGGTATCGAAACCTTTCCCGTTGTCAACCACCTGCACACAGATGCGGTCCACATCAGCAATCAGCTGCAGATCTATTTTTTTTGCCTCCGCATGTTTCAGCGCATTGTTCACCAATTCCTGGGCAATGCGATAAATGGTGAGTTCCAGTTGGGACTCAAAGCGTATATCGGCACCAAAAAAGCTGAAGGTGAGCATTATTTCCGGATTGTTGCCCATTTCACCTATAAAGTCATGTAAGGCTGTTTTCAGGCCATAATGATTCAGGGTTTCGGGCATCAGGTTATGGGCCACGCGCCGCAGTTCGCTGATTGAGTTATCGAGCAGCCTGATGGCATGATCAAACGCCTGGGCGTTTTCGCTGGTAATTATCGAATTCCCTTTCATAGATGATAAATTTATTTTAACCCCTGAGAGCAGTCCACCCAGCCCATCGTGCAGGTCGCGGGCCATGCCGAAGCGGTCGGCGCGACCCGGCGCAGGACGCTGTGGTCGGTGGCCGCC
>CALCJE010000305.1 GCA_937965665.1 uncultured Bacteroidales bacterium | reverse complement strand
ACCACCGAGATCTACACTCTTTCCCTACACGACGCTCTTCCGATCTCTGATATGTTCGGATCGTCAACCATCACGGTTTGTATTGATGTAAAGAAGAAATTCCTGGGCACGGAACAGGTCTGGACTGTGGGCGCCTCAAAAGCCACCGGGAAATCACCGGTTTCGGTTGCTGTTGAAATGGAAAAACAGGGAGCCGGCGAACTTATAATTCAATCCATTGAAAATGATGGTATGATGCAGGGTTACGATATCCCGCTGATCCGTAAAATCTCCGAGGCAGTCACCATCCCGGTTGTGGCTTTAGGTGGGGCAGGTACTAAAATTGATTTCAAGCAAGCGATTGATGAAGGATATGCATCAGCGGTGGCCGCTGGCAGCATGTTTGTGTATCACGGACCACGAAATGCCGTACTGGTCAATTATCCAACCCCTGAACAGCTATCGGAACTATTCATGAGGTGATGCGCTTTTTGCACTGATAAATACAATTTGTTGCCGTCTCCATCATATCCTTTTCCCCTTTAATCTTTTCACCTTACACTTTTCACTTTTTTCATGCCTTTCCAGGGAAAAATCTGCACCCGTGGTGTATGGGATCAATCTGTTCCAAATATTTCGTTCGACGAAAACGGGGTTTCGAATTATGCCCGTCTCTATGATAAACTCGTTGAAGCCTATCCCCGTGGCGAACAAGGAAAGGCCGAATGGGAGGCGATTGTAAAGCAGATAAAAACCCGCGGAGAAGGTAAAAAGTACGACTGTATTATAGGTGTCAGCGGAGGTACCGATAGTTCGTACTTGCTGCACCTGGCCAAAGAGCAGGGGTTAAAGCCTTTGGCTGTAAACCTGGATAACGGCTGGAACAGCGATATCGCGGTGAAGAATATTAAAAAAATGACCTCGGCGCTAGGTATTGACCTGGAAACTTACGTGGTCGACTATGAGGAGATTAAAGATTTGCTTAAAAGCTATATGTATGCAGGAATGCCCTGGATTGATATGCCTACTGACCTGGCTATAAAGGCTGTGTTGTATAAAATAGCAGCACGCGAAGGGGTGAAATACATTTTGCGCGGAAACGATTTCCGGTCGGAGGGAACCCAGCCCACCGAATGGACCTATGGTGACGGGAAACAATTAAAATACCTGCATCGTAAATTTGGGCATGTACCACTTAAAACCTTCCCTAATTATACGATTACGAGCCTGGTTTACTATGGAGCCATCAGGAAAATTAAAAGTATTTACCCTTTCTATTTTCTTGAATACAACAAAAACCGGGCACAGCAATTCCTGGTACAGCAATATGGATGGGAGTATTATGGCGGGCACCATTTCGAAAATGTTTTTACCCGCTTTGTAATGTCGTACTGGCTTTTTGAAAAATTTGGTATCGATAAGCGCAAAATAACCCTCTCGGCACAGGTGCTCAGCGGCGAAATCAGCCGGGAAGAAGCGGTAAATGTAATTAACACATTGCCGTATGTAAAGGATGAAGTTGAAAGTGTATTGGATTATGTGGCTAAAAAACTTGATTTAAGCCGCGATGAATTTCTTTCCATATTTAATGCGCCCGGGCATAGTTATACTGATTATCCTTCATATAGTTTTATTTTCAATGGCAAAAACAGGATAGCCACGCCGGTATTAAATTTTATTTTTAAGCATAAACCACAGTCGCTGTTCAAGGCTGAGATGATCGACAATAAATGACCATACTTGTTTTTCTATCACATCCCGCCCAGTATTTGTTTTACAAAAACCCGGTAGAACGTCTCCGCGATAAGGGGCATCACGTGTTTGTGGTGATCAAAACCAAGGATGTGCTCAAAGAATTGCTTGAAGAAGCAGGATGGGACTATATTGTTATTCGTCAGAAAAAGAGATCAAAATCGTATTTGTCATTTTTTCAGAACCTGGTATTACGCGATTATGGAATTTACATTGCTGCGCGCATCATAAAGCCCGACTTGCTGATGGGCAGTGATGCAAGTGTAACCCATGTCGGTAAATTGCTTGATATTCCCTGTATTACAACCCTCGAAGATGATTATGCTGTAATAAAAAACCTGGTAAGGCTCTCGTATCCGTTTACCAGTCATATACTTACCCCCGATTCGTGCAGTGTCGGGAATTGGCAGCATAAAAAAATCGGATATAAGGGATACATGAAATTATCGTATCTGCATCCCTTAGTTTTTAGGCCTGACAGGTCGTTTTTATCCCATGATCCGGAGGAACCGTTTTTCCTCATCAGGCTTTCGGGACTGGAGGCTCATCACGATTTTGGTGTAAAAGGTATTGGAG
The DNA here is from genome assembly GCA_937965665.1 of uncultured Bacteroidales bacterium. Lineage (GTDB taxonomy): Bacteria > Bacteroidota > Bacteroidia > Bacteroidales > UBA4417 > UBA4417. Next base: position 748 of record CALCJE010000305.1, on the reverse strand, counting down.
AAGCCTTGCTCGACGATATCATCAGGGTGTTGAGCGGGAAAGGCCGGATTTACATCACTTCTGAAAAATCTGTGCCTGCGCATTACCAGAAATATTTGCTCAAGATTTCTCCTTCGCAACTGCATCACTACCTGTATTTTGCAAAAATGCTTATCTGCGACAGCCAGAGTATGGCGGTTGAAGCTTCGATACTGGGCACGCCTAACATAAGGATAAGCAGTTTTAAAGGGAAAATAAGCGTGCTCGAAGAACTTGAAAACAAGTATGGGCTTACTACCGGATTTTTACCCGGGGAAAATGAAAAAGTAATTGCAAAAATCGGGGAACTTTTACAACCGGAAGCTTCCGGTGAGCAATTCCGTGCTAAAAATCAGCAAATGCTGCACGAGAAACTCGACGTAGCATCATTTATGGTCTGGTTCATCGAAAACTACCCGGTTAGTGCCAAAACCATGAAACTTACGCCGGAGTACCAGGATCGGTTTATTACCTTGCAAAAACATGCTGAAATATGATTCCCCGGTTTCAGTTCTCCTATACAATACATGATTTTATTGACGAAACTATCCGGGCAGCGAAAGGTTATGGAGCGGGTCTGGATGAGTTTCAGAATTATTTTAACGGTTCACAACCGATATTTGTAGGCAAAGCTAGGATTGGAATACGGATGGCACTGCAGGCGCTTGGACTAAAGTCGGGATCAGCCGTTGGGGTTCAGCCGTTTACATGCAGTTCGGTGCTGTCAGCC
>CALCJE010000304.1 GCA_937965665.1 uncultured Bacteroidales bacterium | reverse complement strand
TACCGGACCTAATATTAAAATTGACGGCGATTTCACCGATTGGGCTTATGTAGGTTATAATACAGAAAATGCTCCCGGCACCGGGGGAAATATTCTTGCCATTAAAACCTATGCTTCGGCAGGATATCTGAACTTCTACGTAGAAGGTACACCTGACTTCGCGTTTGCAGTTATGGATTTATATCTCGATACCGACAATAATCCGGAAACAGGTTTGAAATCGTGGATGTTCCCCGCCGGTTCGGGTGCCGATTTCCTTTGTGAAGGATCTGTTCCTGGCGGCTGGGGTGATGTTTTTCAGCACGTAGGCCCCGGCAACGATTGGAACTGGAATGCAATTTTAACTTTCGCCGATGTTTTCCAATTCTCCTCGTTTAAAAATGTGGATGGTAAAAACGCTATCGAATTCTCAGTAAAGCGGAGCGCTTTAGGTAACATGAGTAAAAAAGTAAACTTTGGTATTGTCGAAAGCAATGCAGGCTGGACTGAAGTAGGCTGGATGCCTGTAACCCAGACCCCGGAATCGAAGTTTTTAACCATAAATTTGTAGTAAGTACAATACCTGATCAAATGGATATCGCGTAACTTTAAAGGGTAACCTCTCAAAAGTACCGGCATTCATTTGATTGGGTTTTCAGGTTTCTATTTGGTAGTAAAAAGGATATAACAGCATTTGTTTATATCCTTTTACTGAGTCGGCATGTCGTTATGAAACCCTCCGGAAGGGTTGCTTTACAGTGATTAAAACATTGTAACTTAATATCATTCAGCGTAATATTATGAAAACCAAAACCTTCGCCATAGCATTTTTTGCAATTGCTCACTTAATGTTTGTCAGCCAATGCTTTGCTGAGGCAGCACAATCAAAATGGCCCGGAACAAGCGTTCGGGTAGAGTATGTGTTGCCTGCCGACCCTTTAACCAAAGCAACTGAACTACCTGTGTACGAAGTTGCCAATACATTAAATACCCGTATTACCACTTATCGGAATACTGCCTACCAGCTGGTACTTCACGAAATTAACCGGGGCAGCTACACCGAAATAAATGGCGAACTCCAATACCTGGGCGATGGTAATTCGTGTGTCACGCTGCGGGTAATCCTTCCGCTGAACGGCACAAAATGGAAATGGTTTCAAGGCCTTGATAAATCAAAAGAAATGAAACCAGGCCTCACTTATTCTGATACCATCCCTGTAAATACGGTATGGCCACCCGATGGCGCTTTTAATGGCAAAACCTTACCCGACGGCGGATATGGCGATAAAGTAGGACGCGGAACCATGTCGTTTTACCCGCTTTGTGCTGTTTCCGCTGATGGCCAGGGCCACGGACTTGGCATCGACATGGCTATTCCTTTGGTTTACCGTTTAGGTGCCGAAATAAATAAAGGAATAGTAGCTGAATTTGATGTTGCCACCAGCCCGCTGACTGAAAAATTTCCAAACCGTGCATTTTTTAAACTGAGCTCATTTGAATTTAACAGCAAATGGGGAATGCGTTCCGCATTGGAGAAATACTATTCCATTTATCCCGAAGCATTTAAGAAACGTGTGGTAACCGAAGGCATCTGGCTGCCATTCACCCCGCTCCGATCCATCCCGCATTGGCAAGATTTCGGATTTGCCTTTCACGAAACATCCTGGACCGGCCAGGATAGCAAAGACGGGCAAAAACTCCCGAATATTTTGTCCGACAAGGGCACCGGCGTACTAAGTTTTCAATATACCGAGCCCTGGGATATTCAACTGCCCATTACCCGGAAAAATATCCCTTACGATTCACTGGTTTCTGACATAATGATCCCAACCCAGCACCAGGAATATGTGAACAACAGCGCAACGCTGGATAAAAACGGGCTCAAGCAAACGCGGCGTCTCGAAACACCCTGGTTTACTTCAGGCTGGGCCGTTAGCATCACCACCAACTGCGATCCTGATTTGCCTGGTTTTAACCGCTATAATTATGTAGTACAGGACGAAATAAAGCCGGCCATAAAAATGAATGTGGATGGAATATATTTCGATTCCATGGAGTGGAACTGGCATCATGATTTAAACTACAGGACCGAACATTTTAAATTTACGGATTATCCGCTCACATTCTCAGCAGGTGTTGCTAAACCGGCAATCTGGAATTTTACTTCCGAATTTGAGTTTATGAAGAAAATTTCCGACGAAATGCATACGCAGGGCAAGCTGGCTATGGGAAACGGCCATGGATGGAACCCTTTTGCAGCCGCCAACCTCGACCTGTTCGGCGCTGAACTGAGTTGGTACTATTCCGGTGATCACAACACTGATGCGCTCGATTTTAAACGTGCTATTTCTTTTCAAAAGCCTATTGTTTTTCTTTTAAACGAAGGATTAAATGACAAGGCTTTTACCGATGCTCCTTACAGCGGTTACGAAGTATATTTCGAGAAACTGATGGCTTATGGATTTTTTCCGTCGTTTTTCAGCACCAATGCCTCCAGCGATCCATACTGGCAGGATCACCAGAAAATAGAAAACGGCCGGCCTTTCTTCAAAAAATACATTCCCATTATAAAAACCATTGCAGCGGCTGGCTGGGAACCTGTAACCGGAGCTTCCGGAAACAATGCATCAGTGCGGATTGAACGCTTTGGCAAACCCGGGAACCTGTTTTTTACTGTTCGCAATAACGGTAGCCAGGAAGTGAAATACCTCATAACACTGGATGTAACTGAACTTAAAATAGCCGGCAAAATGAGCGCCAAAGAACTGGTAGGCGGAAAGCCGGTTAAAATTGAAAATAACAAAATGTATATTACCATTCCTTCGCAACGAACACAGGTAATTCAAATCACCCTATGAAGAAAAACCGGATTTTCCCGATAATTCTGTTTGCCCTAATTTTGGTTAACAGCACTTATGCCCAGGATTGGACCCATTATGTGCGCACTTCAGGTCATGGATGTGATATAGATCAGCTTCATTCAATTATGAATGATGCCCGGCAAACCTATCTGTTTGGCATTGAAGTGGACAATGATATCACCGGAAGATATTCCAGCTTACTGGTTCCTGATCTGAAATTAAGAGCTATTAAAGCCATGGCCGACAGCGCTCATGCTGCCAAAAATTATGCTTTTGTTTACACCGCCGGTTTGGAGTGTATTACTGATAGTGTGATGCCTGATTCCAGAACCTTCCTGCGCGATCATCCCGATTGGGCTCAAAGAAATAAAAAAGGAGACCCTGCTGTTTTTGGTTTTGGTGATGCGTTCTGGATCAGCGAAAATTCAGAAGATGTGTGGATTTCGCCCTACGCACCGGCATGGAGGAAATTTTACATGGAACGCATCCGGCAGATAGCAGCTACCGGTATCGATGGCGTTTATATTGATATCCCTTACTGGATGACACATTTCACCGGCTGGGAGGATACCTGGGCAAGTTTCGATGCCTACACAGTTGCCGAATTTAAGAAAAGAACAGGTTTTGACGCTTTCAACGATTTTACACCTGGCGACTGGAATGACCCTGAATTTATCGCCTGGGTTGATTTTAGGATCAGCGCCATGACTGAATTTATGGCCGAAATAGATAAAAATGTAAAATCGGTGAACCCTGCCTGCAAAACCATTGCAGAAATATATCCGGGAATAGGTGAAGAAGCTGCCCGGGTTGGTGCCGACGTTTATGATATGTATCCGGTGGTTGATGTAATTGCCCATGAATACAATGTAAGTGGTAACAGCGCCAGGCGGGAGCCTTTGGACTGGATGGAATATATGATCGGGATGTACACGTTCAGAGCTTTCGCCGAGGGAAAACCCTCGTGGATGCTGAGCTACAGCTGGGATGGAGAAGAAAGTATAAAACCTGCAGATGCCATCGAAAACCTGGCAATGAGCCAGGTTATGGCCGGCACCAACAGCTGGGATGCCCGTCGTTTTGTAATGTCGGGCTCAAATGATTATGAAGCGCGTACCAAAGTATACAAATGGATCAGTGAAAATGAAAAGCTGATTTATGCCCCACGGAAAACAATTTCTCCGGTTGGAATTTATTTTTCACCCAAAACCCGGAATTATTTCGCCGATGAGTGGATTGAATCGTACATGGGCATTTTCAACCTGTTGTTGCAGGAACATATTGAATTCGAAATTGTTACACCGCGAACCCTGAGCACTGCAAAAAACAATGTAATGGTTTTGCCCGATGTAAAATGCCTGAGCGACGAGGAATATGCGCTATTTAACGTATGGCTGAAAAATGGCAAAGCATTGATTTATACAGGCGAAACAGGACATTACAATGCCAAGCGTGAAAAATCTGCAAATCCAAACCGGATGCAGGAATTATCAAACATGTATCCGAATGCAACACGCATAAGCGGAAACCCGGAGCGCGTCTTTTATCAGTTTCTTAAAAAAAGCTATGATCTTTCAGCCCAAAAAGGTAAAAACCCTGTGTATGATAACAAGGAATTGCTTGATTTGCTTGGCCAGATTCGCAACTCAAAATTCTATTCACCGGCTGTACTAATCGAAAATGCAGATGTTTGCGCTGTACAGATTGCTTCGGTGAATGACAAACCAACTGTTTTCCTGGCTAATTTCTCCGGGCTAAAAGGCAGAATAAATGCCAATCCCAAGCCTTGCAAAGATATTATTGTCACGTTTAAAACCTCAAAGCGGAAAGCAAACGCTGTATTTATTCCATTCATGGGCAAATCGCAAAAAATAAAAGGGGAATGGAAACAAGGGACGCTTAAAATAGCCTTACCGGAAATTTTCAGGGGATGTATTGTTCAACTTGAATAAACTGCCGTGCAGCAGTAAATTGGGTATATAGCCGTGATATTAAACGCCGGCAGCCAGGAAATTACTTTTCTAGGCACCCTATTAACAATCAGATTATTATAACAAAATAAAAACCTTGATATGAAAAAAGCAATACTTTTCATTTTCATTGTGATGCTCTTTATTTCCTTAAAGAGTTTCTCACAAAACATAATTCAAGTAACAGCAGGTACAGATGTGATATCTGCGGCTTATTCTACGGCGTCTGCAGGCGACATAATAGAATTAATAAGTAATGGTGGCCTTTATGTTGAAACATCAACGCTTACCGTAACTGCAGATAAAGCAATCACAATCCGCTCCAAAGCAGGCTTACGCTACCAGCCGGTATGGGTATGCAGTGCCGTTTCAGACTATGGCGGAATTATAAAAACTAACGGCGGCATAACTGTGGATGGAATTATTATGGATGGCACCGGAGGTACTCCTCCAACTGCCACTGTAAATGGAATTATTACCGGCGGCAACTCATACAGTATTAAAGTCTATAACTCAACTTTCAAAAATTTCACTACCGCACTCTATGGCGAAAGTGGCACGGTTCAGGTTGATTCTATAGTTTTTAAAGGGTGTTTATTTGAAAACATCTCCGGTAATGCTATTATGTGTTATGGAGGAACTACTCCTCCAGCTGATTTCAAATATTTGTCGCTGACAAATTCAACATTCTGGAACCCAGTTTATCGTTCAGTCGCTTGTTTGTACACAATTGCTAATGACGCATTATACTCGCCCAATGCCGGCTGGACACCTGACCCGAGAGTTGAAATTGATCATGTTACTGTTTATAATTTCAGGCGGTTATATTGTAAAGAACATTCCAATGTTCAGGTAAAGAATACTATTTTCATGATTCCTACATTAACTTCCTCAACGGGATTTATTCTGTATGGCGATCAAACGAGCATTTCAAATTGCATGTATTATAATGTTTCCAATAGCTTTACAAATGGTGTGGTGGAAACAAATTTACTAAATGCTGACCCTCTGTTTCCTGATGCACCAAATGGTGACTTAACAATTACCGAAACATCTCCCGCATACCACGCAGGCACCGATGGAAAATCATTGGGTGACCCAAGATGGTGGCCCGAGCCTCAGTTCACGCAAAAAATCATCAAAATAGCTGCCGGTACTGATAGTATAGCAAAAGCATATGCTTCGGCCTCTTCAGGAGATATCATTGAATTAATCACTGATGGTGGGCTCTATATTGAAACTGCCATGCTAACCGTCACCGATAAGCAAATCACGATACGGGCCAAATCAGGACTCGTTACTAAACCCATATGGGCGTGTACTGCTGCATCTGATTATGGCGGACTAATGGAAGTATATGCCAGTGTTACTGTGGATGGAATTATCATGGATGGAACCGGAAGCACTCCGGCAACCGTAAATGGAATAATTACAAAAGGTACTGCGGGAGATTACAATATTACCGTGAAAAATTCTACATTTAAAAATTTCGCAACAGCCATTTATGGCAGTAGCGGAGCGCAGGTAGACTCGGTGACGATTTCAAACTGTATTTTTCAGGATTTGAGCAAGTACGGAATAATTATTTATACTTCCAATGCTTCTATCCCTGGTCCTGGCTGCGCAAAGCACATAACAATCAGTAATTCCACATTTTCAAATATTGCCACAATGGCGATACAGGTGGAAGCAAATGATTATGTACTTGGAACGGCTCTGGGCGATGATCCGGTGGTTACCATTGACCATGTTACTTTTTATAATACGCCCCGGGTTTATACCCATTATTGCAACTTTACAACCATTCGAAACTGCATTTTCTCAACAGGCACTAATTCATACTACATCTATGGAAACCAGACTACCTGCCAAAATAGCCTTTATTGGAATGCACCTCCCAGTTTCCATACCGCTGCAACAACAAATATAATTAATGCAGACCCGCTGTTTGCAAACGCTGCAAATGGCGATTTTACACTTCTTCCCGGATCACCGGCTTACAACTCAGGCACTGATGGAAAATCATTAGGTGACCCCAGATGGTGGCCTGTTCCCATCACACAAAAAACCATACGGATAGCAGCAGGTACTGACAGCATAGCAACCGCTTATGCTTCGGCCAATTCGGGAGATATAATTGAACTGATAACCGATGGCGGTCTCTACATTGAAACTGCCATGCTTACCGTCACCGATAAGCCAATCACGATAAGGGCAAAATCAGGTCTCGTTAACAAACCCATATGGGCTTGTACTGCTGCATCTGATTATGGCGGACTAATGGAAGTATATGCCAACGTATATGTGGATGGCATTATAATGGACGGAACCGGAAGCACTCCGGCAACCGTAAATGGAATAATTACAAAAGGTACTGCGGGAGATTACAATATTACCGTGAAAAATTCTACATTTAAAAATTTCGCAACAGCCATTTATGGCAGTAGCGGAGCGCAGGTAGACTCGGTGACGATTTCAAACTGTATTTTTCAGGATTTGAGCAAGTACGGAATAATTATTTATACTTCCAATGCTTCTATCCCTGGTCCTGGCTGCGCAAAGCACATAACAATCAGTAATTCCACATTTTCAAATATTGCCACAATGGCGATACAGGTGGAAGCAAATGATTATGTACTTGGAACGGCTCTGGGCGATGATCCGGTGGTTACCATTGACCATGTTACTTTTTATAATACGCCCCGGGTTTATACCCATTATTGCAACTTTACAACCATTCGAAACTGCATTTTCTCAACAGGCACTAATTCATACTACATCTATGGAAACCAGACTACCTGCCAAAATAGCCTTTATTGGAATGCACCTCCCAGTTTCCATACTGCTGCAACAACAAATATAATTAATGCAGACCCCATGTTCGCAAACGCGGTCAATGGCGATTTTACACTTCTTCCAGGATCACCGGCTTATAAGTCAGGCACTGATGGAAAATCATTAGGTGACCCCAGATGGTGGCCCAAAAACACCTTGCCTACCAATATCCATTGGGGGTCAACCAATAATACCTTAAATGGATTAACTATCACCTGGAATAATCTGGCATTAGATGATTCATTGCGCTGGGGATATACAAATAGCTATGAAATGGGAACTTTCCCGGGGATCAGAAGAGATAATTACAAAACCGGTTCAGATCCGCAATACCTGTTTGATTATTCATTCCCCACATTAAAACCTTCTTCCGTACTATTTTATTCATTAAAATCAGGTGGATTTTGGGGTGCTGAAAAAACATTTACAACTGCCGTTGATACCACTTCAAATAAATTCACCTTTATAGCAGCTGCTGATTGCCAGGCTGGTACAACCATTTTTCAGAAGATATCAAATATGGCAGCAGCCGAGAAAGCAGATATATATCTACAGGTTGGGGATATTATTGACGATTCAATGGATCCTCTTCTTTGGAGACAATTTTACGATTATGGATCCAATTTCCTGGAAAACACACTCAATTATTATATTCCTACAAATCATGTTTACTATGATACTCAATCTGGCATTAATTTTTTGAACCAGTTTGTTTTACCGGGAAACGAAAAATGGTACTCATTTAAGCAAGGTAATACTCTTTTTATAGGCTTAAATTCACAGGATGAATTAATGACCCAGTTGCCTTATATAAAAGATTTACTGAAGAATACCGATGCAACCTGGATTATCGTTTATTTCCACAGTCCCTTCTTTACAAGCGGAGGCCATGCCGGGGAAATGGATTCCATGATTCCGTACTGGTGGAAAACCTTTGATGATTATGGCGTAAATGTTATTATCAACGGGCATGACCATACCTATACAAGATCAAAACCGATGAATCTGAATGCCTCATTTGCGGCTCCTGTGAATGAATACGGATGTGAACCCGGACAAGGCAGATTACAGATGCTTGCCGGCAGTTTTGGTGCAGCCAGGTATGACTATCAAACCGGATGGTGGGTAAATACTACGAAATCTGTATACGATTATGTCAAATTCAAAGTAGATGGCAATTATATGCATTTTGATGCAATAGATGTCGATAACAACATTGTCGACAGCTTAACATTCTATTCCAGTGGTGTAAGAAGCAAAACAGTACTTCCTGGTTTTTACTTCATAGCTCCCGGCAATACCAGCGACTCGACAAGTTATAATTATACAATTAAATGGATAGACGTTGCCGAACCCAGCGATAGCGCAACTGCTCGTGTAGATTTATATTTCACAACTGACACAGCTCAGGCAGGCACATTAATTGCCGGTTCTATCAAAATAACTGATCCGCTTAACTATTACCTCTGGGATGTTAAAAATATCACACCGGGAATATATCATATTTATGCGGTGATCTATGATGGAGAAATTACACCTTTCAAAAAGTATGCAATAGGCAATGTAGTAGTCATTCCTGATATTGTTGCGCCCCCTCCTGCCACAGATTTAAAGGGTACACTCTCAAACGGAAAGGTAGATTTAACCTGGAAAAATCCGACCAGGAATATCCCTCTTGAGAAACAGGTAGCCTCTTTTGAAGATGGGCTTGATGGATTTGAGGGCAGCGGAAGCGGAACCAGCACCGGATCATTAGTGCAAATAAATCCGGGTTATGTGGGCAAGGGTATGCAAATCAATTATAATATTACTGCTGCATGGGACGAATACGCCGCTATAAAGGGAATACACGAATATTCAGAGTATCATTTGTTTAAAAACCTGGATTTCTGGTATAAAGGAGACGGTTCCAACAGGGCTATCAGGATTATAGTTGAACAGGATAACGACCATAATGGGAAGTCAGATGATTGGTGGTATGCAGAAGACCAGGATTTATCATCCACTGAATGGAAACATGCTCAACTCGATTTATCCACTTTACAAGGATTGAGTTGGCATGCAAATAAAAATCCAAAGTTTGATTTTAAGAACATCTTCAGCCTGGATTTTATTGTACCGTCTGAATCAGCAGGAAGCGGTAATCTGTCTATCGATGAAGTTTCGCTTTCAGGCGAAATACCACCGGCTCCAGATTTTATGGGAGTGGTTATCTTAAGAAAAACGGATGGGTATCCTGCAAACGCGCATGATGGAGTACTTATTTACCAGGGAAACGGCGAATCGTGTATTGATACAACAGCGGAATCTTCAGATTCATTTTATTATGCCGTATTTGCGTACGATTACGCGGGTAATTATTCAATACTGGATTCAACATCGGTTCTTGAAATAACCGGATTCACAGCTGTTCCTGACAGTAAAATCCCTGTTCGTTATGAATTGAATCAGAATTATCCCAATCCTTTTAAAGCTACTACTAAAATAACTTATACTTTGCCGGTTACCGGGAAAGTAGTTTTGAAAGTGTATAATGTGTTTGGCAAAGAAGTCAGAACACTGATAAATGAGGAGCAAAAAGCTGGAAACTATGATGTGAACCTGATCGCTTCATCACTTCCCGACGGTATTTATTATTACAGAATGCAAGCCGGCTCTTATGTGAAAACAAGGAAAATGATTTTGGCGAAATAGTATCAAGTTAAATTCAAAAACGATGCTATTGTTACAGTGACTTCATTCATCTTACAAAAAAAACAATTATGAAAAAACTTCTAGTTCTTACTATGCTACTGGGACTATGGTCCCTGCGTATACTTGCACAAAATATTATACCGGTTACGGCCGGAAATGAAACACTCTCGGCTGCTTGCGCATCTGCTGCTCCAGGCGACATCCTTGAGCTTGTTACCAACGGCGGAGTGTATCTTGAAGCAGCCCGGTTAACGATCGATAAGCCAATCACCATTCGTGCTATGGCAGGTCTTACCACCAAACCAGTGTGGGCATCCGACGATCCAAACTATACTGTAAAGCTTTCCGCTGCTCTTACGTTGAAGGGAATAGTTTTCGATGGGGCTCAAGGTGCTTCAAAAACCATTGGCGCACTTGACCTCCGGCTTGTAGGGGGAAACGTGAAAATCATCAATTGTGATTTTATCAACATGTCGGACCCGGCGGGAACAGGTGGAAAAGCAATTTATGGCACATCGGCATCTCAACCCGATTCCTTGATCATCACAGGCTGTACTTTTGCTAATATTGTTGAACAAGGTATCCTGTTTGAAGCAAATACAACTTTGCCCGGAGCCGTAAAATATGTCTCCATTGAAAACTCGACATTCAACACAATTGGGGCAGAAGCGGTATATATTGACGACGCGGACGACAACCTTGCTACACCTGGTCCAATCCTCGTAATGAATCATGTTACACTTCATAACACAAACCGCATACTGACGCATAAATCCGATTACAACATTATCCGTAATACGATCTTCACAAACACCACCAATATCGGTAACACATCTTACTATCTGTATGGGGATCATTCTGTTGTCACCAACAGTCTTTTCTTCAATGCGGAATATAATATGCATACCGGGCAGGCATTGAATATGGTGAATGCCGATCCCGGTTATGCCGATCCGGCAAAAGGGGACTTCAGCCTTGCCACTACATCACCCGCCTATAAGGTTGGCGACGATGGAAATACGATTGGAGATCCGCGATGGTGGCCTAAACTTGCGAATGCTATCTATGTTGAAGCGGGAAAGGATAAAATATCCGCAGCAATTGCAACTGCTAAACCAGGTGACGTTATTGAACTGATAACCGATGGCGGGCTGTATGTAGAGTCTGCTACCTTAACCGTTAAAGAAGGTATAACAATTCAAGGATCACCTGCTTTGGTTAATAAACCTGTCTGGACATCCGACGATGGTGGCTATTTAATAAGGTCAAAAGCTGACATTAATCTGACTGGAGTAATTCTCGATGGTTCAAAAGGAGTGATGAAAAGTGTGGGTGGTATTGCTTTAGACTCAATTGGATATAGCGTCAGGTTAAAAAACTGCGAATTGATAAACTTTATCAATGATGCCGGAACCGACGGGCATGCAATCACTGACGGAATATATGCAGGCCAAATCGATTCGTTATTAATTTCGGGATGCATTTTTAAGAATATCAAGAAAGAAGGCATTTATGTCGCCGGCCATGTAGCAGCCGCAATTGGTAGCGTCAAATATTTCTCGGTGGCTAGCTCTACCTTTTCGAAAATAGGCAGTGATGCAATCTATATCCGGGATCATGATGGTGTAGATGCAACTCCGGGTCCTGTTTTCATTGTCGATCATTGCACTTTTTATGATTGTTTTGCCAGTTATGGAGTATTGGCACATCATATAGATGGTGCAGTAATTAAAAACTGTATAGCATATTCCTCAACCAATACAGGGACAGCTTATTACATTTACGGACTAAATTCAATGCTGAAAAATTCGTTGTATTTCAACACTGGAATTAATCTTCATACCTCACAAAGTATAAATGTGATCAGCACTGATCCAATATTTGTTGATGCCGCAAACGGCAATTTCAAACTATATAAAAACTCGCCAGCTGTAAATTTTGGTGACGACGGAACAACCATTGGTGATCCTCGCTGGGGAGTTTCCGATATGGTTGCAAACCAACTCATTTTACTCAAAAAGGCATACAGTATGTCGCCCACCGAGACCTCAGTAAGGATAGTCTGGCAAACACCCGAATCTGCATCACCTGCAAGTGTTGTTCAATACGGCGCGACGAATGCTTTGGGTTCAACTGTGGTTGGTGCCGATGGTTGGCTTATAGCCGGCGAGGGGTATATGCACGAGGTTACACTCACCGGCTTACAACCCTTCACTCAGTATTACTACAGGGTAGGAAATGGAACCGACTTCGCTGTTGATACAAATATGACGAAAACGGCTCCTGCCAAAGGAACTGACTTCAGGTTAATGTCAGTCAGCGATATACATTCCAATGATTTGGGAATATGGCATGGAATCAGTAAAAAGGCATTAAAAGACGCATCAGACATGACTGTTTTTATCGGAGACTTTGTGAACGACGGAAGTGTAAGAACCGAATGGGATGGCGGATTTTTTGCGCCTGGTGAGCCACTCTTAATAGCAGTTCCTGTTATCAGTTCTGTGGGTAATCATGAAAC
>CALCJE010000303.1 GCA_937965665.1 uncultured Bacteroidales bacterium | reverse complement strand
AGGCTGTTTTCGTACGAAAGCGTATGTTCAGCACCAGAGAATTTCACATAAGTTTTTACCTGGTTAAAGCCTAAGAGTATGGCAACCAGCGATAACAGAAAATATTTCTTCAGGAAAACCAGCCAGAAAAGCACAAAAAATACATTGATCAGCAGGAAAACCGGGTAAACAAAACCGGCAAAAGCCAGTAACCAGTACTTCTCAGGTGATATATAAAGCGAAAGGTAAGAAAGCAAAAGCAGTAAAATAAAGAAAAGGTTCACCACTACCATTAGTTTGGTAGCCAGCGACATCTTTCCTTTCTGTTTTTTTACCGGTTTCTTCTTCGCCGTAGCCACAATAAATTATATTATCTTTTTGAAATTTAGTTGTTTTTACTGCTGTTAAACAGTATTTCCTTTTCTTCTGCCGACAGGCTAGCATAACCGCTTCTCGAAATTTTGTCGAGAATATGATCTATCTTCTGCTGTTTCATCACCTTTTGCCTGTTATATTCATCATCGGTGAGTGGCCGGCCTTTGCTGTGCACTTTATGAAGTTTTTTACGTCCGAATGTAGCCGACAGGAAAGATTGGAATCCTTTAAGTCCTAAACGATGCGCTACATCCTTACGTATGAAAAGAATAAACAAAGCACCCGAAACGGCGCCGCCGATATGGGCAAAATGTCCGCCGGCATTGCCTGATCGGATCATAAGTACATCGAGTATAACAGTGAAAATGGCAATGTATTTAATCTTTACCTGCCCCAGGAACAACAGGTGCACCGAGTAATCGGGTACCAGCACTGCCGTGGCTATGGTGATAGCCAGCACCGAAGCCGAAGCACCAATGGTAGTCGACAGCTCGATGGTATCCCTGAAAACCGGGAATGTGTTATAAGCAAGTATATAAGTTAAAGCTCCTGCAACTCCACCAATAAAATATAGGGTATAAATTTTTTTGCCGGGCATAAATTCCATGAAAATTTTGCCAAACCAAAACAACCAGATCATGTTAAAAAACAGGTGCCAGAATCCTTCCTGCACAAACATATAGGTAATCAGCGTCCAGGGTTTCGAAACCAGGTTAGGGATAGATGCAGGCACACCTATCCATTTTATAGCTGCATTCAGCCAGATCTGATCACCACCGCTGCCCATAGGCTCTGACAGAAAGCCCCCGAGCTTTACCAAAGCAAGCGCAAACCATACCACGACATTCACAATAATAAGTTGTGAAATAGCTGGTTGCATTCGTATTAATCGCTTTATCCTTTCTCCCGCTGACTGGTTGTAGTACATTTTTTTATCAACATTTTGTTCCGTAACCCGGTGCTGTAAACAATCGTGATGAATTTCGTTTTATTGATAATAATTATGATGATGGCGGTCGGCTTTCTTTTTCCAGTATAAAATGAGGAAGAATCCAAAAATCATACCTCCCAGGTGTGCAAAATGTGCAACGCCGCTATTTTGGTTATAAAACCCGGAGAAAAGCTCAATGGCCCCGAAAATAATTACAAACCACTTGGCCTTCATCGGTATAAAAAAGTACAGGTATATAAGCGAATTGGGAAAAAGCATCCCGAAGGCAAGCAGCAAACCATAAATGGCACCTGATGCCCCCACAACAACCGGAAGATTCAGAAAATGCTCCCTGTAAAGAGTTACAAAATTTATGGCTTCCTGCATGGCTTGCATATTTCCGGGCTCCATTTGAAGCGTGGCAAAACTTTGTTTGAAATTTTGGAAAGCCTGTTCAAACTCTGGGCTGCCATTTGCAAGGTTAAACTGGTGTTGTGAAATAAATTGCTGGAGGTTAGCTAAATCAGGTTTTGCAATAAATACATCCATGCTTTGAAGCGCAGGTGAAACCTGGAAATAGAAAACCATGTAATGTACCAGCGCAGCGCCGATACCGGTAATAATGTAATAAAGAAGGAATTTTTTGGGCCCCCAAACCTGTTCGAGCACACTGCCAAACATCCACAACGCAAACATATTGAAGAAAATATGCGAGAAATTGCCATGCATAAACATGTAGGTGATAAACTGGTAGGGTTCAAATTTGGTAGCCGCAAAATAGTGAAGCCCAAGCATATCCGTAAGATCAAGGTTCATCGTGTTGCCTAACACAATAGTGGCCAGAAAAAACAAGACATTGATAATGAGCAGGTTTTTGACAACAGGGGGCAAAAATCCAAACCCGGTGGGACTATATCGTTCGTAACTCATTTGTTATTATTAGTTTACAATCAGGTATATGTTTTAAGCAGGTTATCAGAATCAATCTAACATTCCAACTATCTTCCTGGTTTTATTTTATACAAATTTAACTTTTTCTGTATTGTGAAGGTGCAAAGTTTACCTGAGTAGTTTATCAATTTCGTTTACCTGGATTATTTTAAGAATTTTGCTTCCATCAGGGGCAATATCAGGAACCTGGCAGGCAAAAAGTTCATCAATAAGTTGCTGCATTTCCTCATTTTTAAGCGTTTTTTCGGTTTTAACCGCCAGGTTGCCTGCAACCAGTCGGGCCAGCTTAATACGTTGGTCGTCAGCAGAATCGGCCCGGTCCTTTTTGTAGTCCTCGAGCAGGCTTTCAATAAAACCAATGATTTCATTAGCTGGAATATTAACCGGAACCGTATTAATAACAAACGTGCCTGAACCCATCGATGATATTTCGAAACCCAGGTTATCCAGGTCCTCTGTCATTTCACTGATTACTTCCGAATCAAAGGCTGAAAGCTGGAAGGTTTGCGGAAACAATACCTGCTGCCTGGCTACCGGCTGTCCTTCGGCATTTGAACTGATCCTTTCGAAGATTATACGCTCATTGGCCTTCCGTTGATCGACAATCAGCACGCCCGATTTTACATTTGCCACAATAAAGCGGTTCTGAACCTGGAAAAGTTTGTTGGTGGTGTTCTCATTATCTTCCGGGATAAGTGCTGATTCAGTTTGCCGAGGCTGAGCCGGGGCAAGTTCGAAATCCATACCAGGCTGGTATTCAGTTGGCTGCACTGCCTTATTTTCGATTCCTTCGTACATTTTTTCCCAGCCTGCGCGATTTGGCGCCATTCCTGCATTCGATTTCAGGAAATTTTGTGGTTTTCTGAATGGATTATAGTCGGGATTCACCGTGATGGTGGGTGCCTTGGGTTCATAACCCGGAGGTGCCACAAAATCGAAAGTGGGCTCGGTATCAAAGTCGATGGTCGGACTGAGGCTGAACATTCCCAGCGCATGCTTTACCGAAGTTCGGATAGATGCATACAATAATTGCCCGTTCTGAAAATTAACTTCGGTTTTGGTAGGATGAATATTGATATCAATGGTGGAAGGATCAACATCAATATAAAGGAAATAGGAGGGAATGGCCGATTCAGGAATCAACTCTTCGAAAGCCTGTTCAACGGCATGATGCAGGTAAGGATGACGGATAAACCGTCCGTTTGCAAAAAAGTATTGCTCACCCCTGGTTTTGCGTGCCGTTTCGGGTTTCCCGATATATCCTGTTACCGAAACAAGCTCGGTTTTGGCTTCAACAGGCAAAAGCTTTTCGTTAATCTGGTTGCCAAAAATATGCACAATCCGTTGCCTGAGGTTTCCTTTTGTGAGGTGAAAAACGGGTTTGTCGTTGTTGGTAAGGGTGAATTCGATATCGGGGTGAACCAGTGCAACACGCTGAAATTCTTCCAGGATATGCCTGAATTCTACATTGTCGGATTTCAGGAAATATCTGCGGGCCGGGATGTTATAAAACAGGTTTTTAACACTGAAAGTGGTACCGCCCGGGCAGGCAACAGGTTCCTGGCTTTTTACTTTCGATCCTTCAATAATGATACATGTTCCGACTTCATCATCAGGTTTGCGTGTTTTGAGTTCAACCTGGGCAATTGCGGCAATCGATGCCAACGCTTCACCCCTGAAACCCAGTGTCCTGATAGAGAATAAATCATTGGCTTCCCTGATTTTTGAAGTAGCATGACGCTCAAAACTCATCCGGGCATCCGTTTCCGACATTCCCGAACCATTATCAATAACCTGTATCAGGGTTTTACCGGCATCTTTTACCAACAGCCTGATTTGCGTAGCTCCTGCATCAACAGCATTTTCCAGTAATTCTTTCACTGCCGAAGCCGGTCGCTGAACAACCTCACCGGCAGCTATCTGGTTAGCAACAGCATCAGGAAGCAGCCTGATCAAATCTGACATAGTTGTATTTTATTTTATTGTGTTAAATAGTTTTTCTGCCCAGGTTTGGAAATGAGTCTTAAACCGAATAAATCATTTTGCCGATTTACGATTTCAATTTCCTGTGTTGCATAGATAAATTTTCGATTTAAAGGATTCTATATCCACAAAATTATAGCAGCGGGAGATCATAAAATTCAGTCCTGAAGCCCAAACTATGCGGTTATCAAACCTTTTAAAACATTCTGCAAAAGTACTCCAAAAGTCATACATTTGCACCATAGCAACGCTTTTTGAAATTGTATTTAATATTTCAGCCACTGAACAAAAAATGACAGAAGATAAGCTCAAAAACCTGATTGTAGTTGGCGATAAGGTTCTTATAAAACCTTTAACAGAGAAAAGTAAAACTAAAAGCGGTCTTCTTTTGCCGCCGGGATATTCCGAAAAAGAAGAAATCCGTAATGGTTACGTAGTTAAAGTGGGCCCGGGGATGCCGATTCCATTCCTGGCGGAAGAAGAAATTGAACCCTGGAAGCCTAAAAAAGATGAAAAAGTGAGGTATATCCCATTACAGCCCAAGGTAGGCGATCTTGCCATATTCATGGCTAAAGGATCGGTTGAGATCATGTACAACGATCAGAAATACTTTATTGTACCGCAGTATAGCATCCTGCTGCTCGAAAGAGATGAAACCATTATCTGATCCTGATGCATTTATCAGTATGGTTTTTTCGAATTACAGGGAAATCTGCTAGCGACAGTTTTTAAATTGTCTCTGACGGATGTAAAACAAAATGGGATGATCCCTGCTGAATTTGCTGCTTGTTAATTGTTGAAAGTTTAATTCCTGAACTAAAGTTATGAAAAACCATATAAAAACTTTGCATGTTCTGCTCCCGTTTGCACTGTGCATCAGTTTGCTGGCTTGCCACGATCTGAAAAAGAAAGCAGATCTGATCATTTATAATGCCCATGTTTATGCACCCGACAGCCTCTCACACGATGTAAATTGTATTGCCGTGAAAGGTGGTAAAATAATAGCTTTCGGTACCGATGCCAATGTCCGGAGCAGGTATTGGGCTCCTGAAAACATTAATGTGGGCGGTGCATATGTTTATCCGGGCTTTACAGATGCGCATTCGCATTTTACAGGCTTTGCCTTAGGACTGCGGTATGCCGACCTCACACAGGCCCGTTCGTTCGACGAAGTGCTCGAAATATTGCAGGATTACCGAAAAACACACCCCGATGGCTGGATTGTCGGTCGCGGATGGGACCAGAATAAATGGCCTGAAAAAGTGTTTCCCGATAATACGATGCTGAATAAATTATTCCCGGGTGTCCCGGTGGTAATTACGCGTGTTGACGGACATGCTGTGCTGGCAAGCGAAGCCGCTATAAAGGCTTCCGGAATTGACTTCCCGGGTAAAAAAGGACAGGCTGTGATTCACAATGGAAGTTTTACCGGCATTTTTCTGGAGGATATGGCTGATAAATTGCGGAATGCCGTTCCTCTGCCATCAGTAAATGAAATCTGCGCCATGCTCGAAACCGCTGCCGCACTTTGTCACCAGGCTGGATTAACGGCTGTTACTGATGCTGGCATCAATAAATCTGAAATACTGCTTCTCGATTCGCTGCAAAAGTCAGGCAGTCTGAATCTGCGTATTGATGCCTGGCTCAGTCCGACAGAAGAAAATTTTAATTATTTTCTCAGGGACACCATTTACCATACACCATTCCTAAGGGTTGGAGCTATTAAAATGTATGCTGATGGTGCGCTGGGCTCAAGGGGTGCTTGCATGTTGAGTCCTTACCTCGACGATCCGAAGAACCAGGGTATACTGGTAACTTCACCTGCGGAATTGACAGAAATTTGCAAAAAAGCTTACGATCATGGTTTCCAGATGAATACACATGCTATCGGCGATTCAGCCGTTAGGATGGTGTTACACACATATGGCAAATTCCTGAAGCCGGGCGACGACAGGCGCTGGCGCATCGAACATGCCCAGGTGGTCAATGAAAATGATTTCGAACTTTTTATGAAGTACCACATAATTCCTTCAATACAGGCAACACATGCAACTTCGGATATGGCATGGGCCCATTTTAGGATTGGTTTTGCAAGGCTTAAAAATGCCTATGCTTATAACCGCCTGCTTCAGCAAAACGGGTGGATACCGAACGGTACCGATTTCCCGATTGAAGGCATCGAACCAATCAAAACTTTTTATGCTTCTGTAGCCCGTAAAAATGCAGAAGGTGAGCCCGCTGAGGGATACATGATGGAAAATGCACTTTCGCGGATGGATGCCTTGAA
The DNA here is from genome assembly GCA_937965665.1 of uncultured Bacteroidales bacterium. Lineage (GTDB taxonomy): Bacteria > Bacteroidota > Bacteroidia > Bacteroidales > UBA4417 > UBA4417. The sequence continues at coordinate 6,345 of CALCJE010000303.1, read as the reverse complement.
AAGTATAACAATATGGGCCGCAAAAGCAGCCTTTACTGAAAATGAAAGAGGCAGCATCGAAGTTGGTAAGATGGCTGACTTCACCATATTAAATACTGATCTTGTCAAAGCGCAAGAGAACAAAATACTGAGTTCAAAGGTTCTTTATACGATCGTAAACGGGAAAACGGTGTATAAGTCACATCCGTAAAGATCAGTAATACCGTTCAAACCTGGCATTACTATTGTATTATTTAACCTTTCGCGTGAGTTCAAATTAACAACGTCAACTTAAAATCAAAAATATGTCGCAGCAAGCAATTGTAACCTGGCAAAGCAATATGGCTTTTGAAGCCTCTGTAAATGGACACCAGATCATCATGGATGCCGATTCATCGGTAGGCGGAAATGATTCAGGCCCAAGACCAAAAATTCTGCTTCTGGCTGGTTTGGGCGGATGCACCGGAATGGATGTGGTCTCGATCCTAGAAAAGATGAAAGTGGTACCTGAAAAATTCTGGATGGAAATTACTGCTGAACTTGCTGACGAGCATCCGAAGGTATATAACCAGATAAAGCTTGTTTACAATTTTAAGGGTGCTGATCTGCCGATGGATAAGCTAGAAAAAGCTGTTTCGCTTTCAAAGGAAAAGTATTGTGCTGTATCGGCCATGTTATCAAAAACAGCCGAGATGCAGGTTGAAATCAGGATAGTGGATTAAGCAGATATTTCTGCAGCCTGGTTCAATACCTGTATCAGTTCGCTGATCATCATTGCAGTAGCTCCCCACATAAATTCGCCTCCAACTACAAAGCCCGGAGCGGTTACAGAGGCATGGTTTTTAAAGGTAAGCGTTCTGCTGATTATTTTATCATACCTGATTTCATCAAAAATATCAATTTCGATAATGCGTTGAACTTCAACCGGATCGGGCGAAAAAAGCGGCCGCTGCCAGCAGAAACCAACAAAAGGATATACTATAAAATTACTGGGTCGCACATAAAACCGGCTCAGTTGGCCAATAATCTCAATTTTTGAGGTATCTATGCCTATTTCTTCATGTGCTTCTCGAAGAGCGGTATATTCAAAATCAATGTCGGTATCTTCGGCTTTTCCACCGGGCAGGCTAATCTGGCCTGAATGCATGCCATCATATTCATTTCTTAAAATGACCACGGTTTTTAAGCTACCATCAACCGGGTACAAAAGTATGAGTACTGCACTTTGCATTGCATTGGGTGCAATGTCACCTGTTTTTAAACCCTGAATCCTGATTTCAGGTGCCAGCCTCAAGTGAGCTTCAACGCCTGGAAGTGTTGCAGCTAACTCCTGTTTCAAATGTTTTAAAAAACGCTGGGTCTGTTCAGCAGAAGTAAAAGAATATTTCATTCGATAAAATAATTAAACCCCAGGTTAAACCTAAATAGCCGCCTGTTTGTTTTGCAAAAGTAAGATTTCTTTGCCGGAAGATTAATGTTTCATTGGTAAATGTTATCTTTGCAATATTAATTATTACCATGAAAAAGCAGCAACTAAAATCATCGGATTCAACCTCTGAATTATTGACCAGCAGGAAGGAACTTATCCTGTTCAATGACGATGTTAATTCTTTTGATTTCGTTATTGAAAGTTTGGTCGAAGTCTGTGACCATGACCCGGTTCAGGCCGAACAATGTGCACTTATTGCTCATTTTAAAGGAAAGTGTGGCATAAAATTTGGAACACTTTCCGAACTGATACCTATAAATAATGAACTTAACAACAGGGGAATATCCACTGTTTTATCCTGATTTAAATTAGTAAAGAAATGAATAAGATTACCCGAAATGTGGTTGCATGCCTTCTTGGCCTTGCAATAATCTCGTGCACCAAAGTTCCGATTACAGGTCGTAAACAGCTTAAATTACTACCCGATAGTATGATGGCTGAAATGGGTCAAACCAATTACGCAGCATTTTTAAAGGAAAATCCAGCCGTAAGTCCGCCAACAAGGCAGTCGGCCGAAGTTACGGCAGTTGGGCTCCGCATCAGCAAGGCTGTTGAAAAATACATGAAAGACAACAACTTATCACAGAAAATTGCTGGCTATAAATGGGAGTTCAATGTGGTTGACAGCCCGGAAGTAAATGCATGGTGTATGCCCGGTGGAAAAGTGGTAGTATATACCGGAATTTTACCGCTTACCAAAGACGATGCTGGTCTGGCAGTAGTTATGGGGCATGAGATTGCGCACGCTATTGCTGATCATGGCAATGAGCGTATGAGCCAGGAACTGGCAGTTCAGGCGGCTGGTATAGGGCTGCAGGTATTTATGCAAACCAAGCCTCAGGCTACCCAGGATATTTTCATGTCGTCCTTTGGTGTTGGATCACAGCTGGGAATCCTGGCATACTCACGTCAGCATGAGCTCGAGGCCGACAAACTTGGACTGGTTTTCATGGCAATGGCGGGCTATAATCCTGAACGTGCTGTATCATTCTGGCAGGAAATGGCAAAGGTTGGCGGAAATAAGCCCCCTGAAATTATGAGTACCCATCCAAGCGACGACAGGCGTATAGCCCAGATTCAGGCTTTTCTTCCTGAGGCACAGAAATATTTTATTGCTTACACACCTGAAACAGGTACAAAAAGCAGTACCGGAAATACCACACAGCCAAAAACAACTACTACACCAGCCAAGACAAAAACACCTGCTAAAACTACAACACCGGTAAAAAAGTAATAATCAGTACATTTAACTGACCATATCACATTTGTTAGTAACCAAATTGTTTTACGCTTAAAACACCAGATCATGAACCGGAATCAGCAAATCCGAATTCGTAAATCGATGAAGCAGGTGAATTGTTTTAAGACATTTCCCGGGCATAAGGGCTGGTTGTTACTAACTTACTGACAAAAATAAACCTAAAGGCCCGGAACTTATACCGGGCCTTTTTTTTAAGTGTTTTTAAAGTGAAACCACCGAATGAATATATAAATGAAGCACAACGAGCTCACCGATAATCAGAAATACAGAATTCTATATAAAGATCTGTTACGCTCCTGCAGTTATATTACCGAACGAAACAACAGGATGCTTATTAAACAGGCTTTTATCGAAGTGCTGCGCCATTTCGGAAATGCTACCAATAACCAGGGTGAGTTCCAGCTTGCACATGCAGTTGCTGTTGCCCGGATTACCGCTGACGATATGGGGCTGGATACAAACAGTATCATATCGGCATTGCTGCAACAAATGCCCGTTACCACACCGCAGCAATCGGAGGCATTAAAAAAGCGATTTGGAACCGACACTTTTAATATCATCCGGGATCTTCAGCTGATTACAGGCATCAGAATGGATAAGATCACCATTATGCCGGAAAACTTTATCCAGCTTTTGCTCAGTATTTCGGGCGATATACGTGTACTGCTTATTAAACTGGCTGATCGTATTAACCTGATGCGTAATATCGGCCTGCTTTCCACAGTTGATCAGAAACAGGTTTCAACCGAAACACAAAACCTGTATTCACCGCTTGCTCACCGGCTTGGATTGTACAAAGTAAAAGCCGAGCTCGACGACCTGGCCATGCAGCATACCATGCCTGAGGTATACAACAGCATAAAAAAGAAAATAGAAGACACGGCCAAAGAGCAGAAAAAATATTTCGAGGAGTTTATAATTCCTATCCGCAAAAGCCTGCAGGCTGCTGGAATGCAATTCGAAATAAAAGCTCGCACCAAGGCTATTCCTTCCATATATTCGAAAATGAAAAAGCAGGAAATCGAATTTGATGAAGTGTACGATTTCTTTGCTATTCGCATCATTTTAAAAGCCAGCCCTGAAAATGAAAAAGCAGAATGCTGGAAAGCCTATTCGCATGTTACAGACATCTATCCGCCAAATACTTCGAGGCTGCGCGACTGGATTTCTGCGCCCCGGCCTAATGGCTACGAATCCTTACATGTTACAGTTGAAGCGCCTGGTAATAACTGGGTTGAAGTACAGATCCGGAGTCAGCGCATGGATCACTATGCCGAAAAAGGTATGGCTGCACACTGGAGGTATAAAGAGCAAAAAGGAACCAAATCCTCTGCCGACGAATGGTTGCAGAACATCAGATCTATCCTTGAGAAGTATACACCCGGTGACGATGAGATTGCCCAAACTGCCGGGATCAAAATGTTATCAGATCACATTTTTGTTTTTACACCTGAAGGGCACCTGAAAAAACTGCGTTCCGGCGCCACAGTTCTCGATTTTGCTTTCGAGGTGCATACCGAAGTTGGGCAGCATTGCTCTGGAGCTAAGGTAAACAAGCTTTTTGTCCCTTTAAAATATGTACTCAAAACCGGCGACCAGGTTGAAGTTATTACTTCCAAAAACCAGAAACCCAATATCGACTGGCTGAACTGGGTAACTTCAACAAAAGCAATTTCGAAAATAAAACGAATTCTGAAAGATGCCGAGTTCTCGCAGTCGGAAGCAGGCAAAGACCTTCTGATGAGGAAGCTCAGCCAGTTAAAGGTTGATTATAACGACGATATCGGCAATAAACTGGTAGCTTATTTTAAGGCAGCAAGTGCGCTTGACCTGTTTCATGGCCTGGCAGAAGGCAAATACGATGTGCAGAAAGTTAAAGAAGCCTTACAGCCTGCTGTGAAAACGGAAGAGCCCAGACCTCCGTTAAAACCTTTTACCAAAATTAATATTTCGCAGGATAAAGCCGGCAAACAGAAACCGCTGGTCATTATCAATGAAAATACTCCGCTCACCGATGTTAAGTTTGCACGCTGTTGCCAACCAGTGTATGGAGATGATATATTTGGTTTCGTTACTGTTTCTGAGGGTATAAAAATACACCGTTCCAATTGTACCAATGCATCCGAAATGCTCGAGCGCTATCATTACCGGGTAGTACAGGCCCGATGGGCCGAGCAGTCGGAACTCACATCTTATGTTGCCACCATACGCTTAAGCGGAAACGACCAACCCGGGATGCTGACGGATATTACCAATATAGTTTCAGTTGATTTAAAAGCCGATATCCGCTCGATAAATCTAAATTCGCACAATGGCAAATTCGACGGCTCCATCATGGTGAATGTCAATGGGAAAGCACACCTTAGCCTTATCATTGGTAAACTCGTGCGACTGAAAGGGATACGCAAGGTGAGCCGCGAAAGTTGATAAATAATTGATTTAATTAAGTTTATAAATAATCTATTGATCACCCGAAAGTTTATCTTTGAATTCCTGAATTTACTTTAGAATGAAATATCCCGGTTATACTTCTGGTAATATCGCGCTCGCTGAAGGATGCTGGTACCCGTTCAGGGTTCATAAAATTGTTAAGCTTCAGGATGATGCAAGTTATTATGTACTCGAGGATGTAAACGGACTGAAGCATTTTTTGCCGGCTGAAAATTTTCAGGGCTATGGAATTAATCCAGGAGATGAAATTTCGTGCAAAATAGACAAGATTAATTGCACCGGAAGGATATATTTAGAACCCAGGCATCCTTACTACTCCGAAGGCAAAATTTATGATTTTGAAATCGTAAAAATCTCAAATTCAGTTATTGGATCCATGGTAGTTGTGAAGGAAATAGGTGGTAACCACCTTGAAATTTTGCTCGAAAGCCGTATGGAAGAAGATTTAAAAGCTAAAAACTGGGTACGTTGTCGTGTAAATAGTATAAAAAAAGGCACCTTATTTCTTGAGTTAGTGTAATTTTTATATCATCATATATTCTATCTGACTACAATTCAATTATTTAAAAATTTATTTTGCTATTAACAATTGTTCATAACTTATGTGAGGCAATTGTGTAGCGATTCTCATTAAAAATGCTTGACAAAGGAGGCTATTTGGAGTAATTTTAATTCACCGGACGAGATCATGGTAAATGGCCCTGGAGCGGACACCGAACTTCTGAGAAGGAGGGAAGTTCCAACCCCTGAAAAGCAAAAGTTGATTTCCCGAAAGGAAAATTTACCGGAGCCTATCAGCAAGCCAGTTAGCCTGAAGGAGTCAAAGGGCGGGCAACAAGCTGAACTGATTAACCGCAAGGAAAAGAAGAACAGTAGCATCGCAGGATGCATGAAGAAGGAGGATTGAAAAAGTGGAGTTGGCAACAATAAAACTTTCATATCCTAACAATTGAAAAGCAGGCTGCAAAGCCGGCGGAGTAAAAATGTTAACCATCCTTGTTGCTGTAAGTTCCCAATGATACTCATCAGGTCAGGAAATAGCAGGCAGAGGTTGCAAAACCAATGTATGTGAAAGCCTCCAGATCGCCGAAGCGCGGCACACGGCAGGACAGCCAAACTGGCAACAGTTTAGTTCACCGGGCTGAAGCCAGGAAAAGTCAGAAGC
>CALCJE010000302.1 GCA_937965665.1 uncultured Bacteroidales bacterium | reverse complement strand
GTTAACTACCCTTCGCGGGGCTTATAACATCAGCCGTCATGTGGTGGTCGACAAAGGGATGAACGCCTTGCTGGGCAGCCGCTGGCAACACTGGAAAGAAGAGAAAGCCGCCAGGCGGGCCATAAAAGCGATGCTTAAGACGTGATAATATCTATAGGGAAAAGGTGGTTTATAGGTCGGAGAAGTCAGATATATATCTGTTTTATATTGTCATACTTATACCTATCCTAAATAATTGAATATCGAAATTATTAATATATTTGACCTTTGATACCATACTATTTTGTTTCTGGGATTCACATAAAAGCGATTAGTGGTAATATGAGCATTTATTTCTTTTTTGTCATAATTTAATGTGTTGAATATTAATACTTACAGAAACAGGAAAGCGCAATTCTTTCGAAAATTAGCTCGTGTTTTACGTTGAAAATTTCTGTCTAAATATTTTAAATGAGTGTAACTTATGCAATGTCAAAACTGAAAGTAAAAAAAACTATAGAAATTCAATATACAAATAAGTTACCTGCAAGGCTAAAAAAAAACAAGACAATGACTCAACCAACAATAAATAAACCCACAATATTCAGACTGCTTGACATTCATCCCGACTCAAGTAAAATTTATTTTTTGATATTTACTCCGGTTTTTGGCCTATGGCTTTTTGCAATTGGTAAAAGGCTGTTACAAAAACAAAATAAATCGAACAAGGTATTTACTGTTATTGCCTCCTTGACAGTAATATTGTCAACATATATCTTCTTCATGCTTCTAATATTTTGGATTAAAGGCAGCGACACAAGTGAAATAAAGAAATTTATTTCCCCTATAGTTGCTATTACTTGTTTCCTTCTTTTCGCAACAATTGGAATTTTATCATACATAACTGTTAAATATGACAGGCTCGATAAACCTAATTTTCATTTCAGCCTGGCAAACTCAACAGAATATTTTACTAGGTTTTTCGCGCTCATTTATTTTTGGTCATTCCAAGAAAAAGTTAATGAATATAATCAGTAAGGGAAAAGAAAGTCCTGCAGGTAACAAAGGCTATAAAAAATGGCGGATGAAGTACTTAATATAAAGCTCGTAACCCGCACCAGCATTGGTGTTGGTTGACAGCGGAAAACCACGCAAACCGCCACTATTTATAGCCTCAGCCGTTTCTAACAAACAATTAACAAAAGAAAACAATCTATTTTATGGAAACTCTGAAACAAACTTCAAAAAGTTATTTTATGGCTCTTACTCTTATGCACCTGGCATTGGTAGGAGGGATCGTGTTTTTTGGCGGTATAATGACATTTTTAATCACCAGTGAAGCTGGTTCGCCGGGGATGTCGGATCTTTTGCCAGCATTTCTATATGTCGTTCCCATCTTTTTTGTTTTAGGTATAATTTCAAGTTTCCTGGTATACAGGAAAAGAGTAGGGGATTTAAAAAATGAGCAGGATTTAACTTCCAAAATGACAGGCTACAGAGGTGCCTTTATTGTTCGGCTTGCATTACTCGAAGGCCCGGCATTCTTAGCCATTGTAGTGACGTTTTTAACCGGGAATTTGTGGTTTCTGTTATTTGCAGGGTTCATTGCTCTTTACATGATATATCTGAGGCCTGTTAAAGAAACCATAGCCAGCGATCTCGACTTAAATTACGATGACATTGCTAAACTGAAAAATCCTGATTACTTAATCGCTGAAGTTTTAACCCGGAACTAATAGAAGCTATCAAACATGTAGCTAAACTTCAATTTCTTTTTCTATTCTGAGGATAATCGAATGGGTTTCATTATTAGTCCTGAATTGCCATGTTGCACATGTACCCTGAAATAAAAACTGATGCGAGTTATTCAAAAATTGAATTACAATGAAGAAATTTCTCCTGATTGTTTTTATCCTGATCATCTCCTTACATCCTGCCTTTTCGCAGACCGATTTTTATACACGGCTGGCTGACTCTGCACTGCTGCTTACCCGGCAAAAGGTAAAATATGATCCTTCGTATTTCAAAATCAAATATCCCAACGGCGATGTGCCGGCCGACCGTGGTGTGTGTACCGATGTAATTATTCGTGCTTACCGCAAGCTGGGTATCGACCTTCAGAAAGAGGTACATGAAGATATGCAGGCCAATTTTATTAAATATCCGGCAGCATGGGGCTTAAAACATACTGACAGCAATATCGATCACCGCAGGGTCTTAAACCTGATGACTTTTTTTAAGCGCTTTGGGACTGTGAGATCCAGCACAACGAACCCAGCGGATTATTTGCCCGGCGATATCGTTTGCTGGGACCTGGGTGGCGGAATTACCCATATCGGCTTGGTGGTAAACCGTAAATCAGCCGATAAAAAGCGATACCTCATTGTGCACAATATAGGGGGAGGCCAGGTACTTGCCGATTGCCTTTTCGAATTTAAAATTATCGGTCATTACCGGTATAAAAAGTAAAAACCGGCTCAAATCCTGCAACAGGCGTTGCTAATCTGAACTGCATTTTATTGCCGACTCCAACCTTATTTCCACCTCTTTGCAAAAAAAAACGAAAATATTTTTAAAAATATTTTGTGATGTAATTAAATAATTAGACATTTGTCTAAATATTAAAACAAATAATTTTAACCTCCGGACATGAACGATGTTTTTAAAGCGTTAAACGACCCGGCGCGCAGGGAAATACTGAAAATGCTGCGCAGTGGCGATATGACCGCAGGCGACATAGCTGCCCGCTTCGATATGACTGCGCCCAGCATTTCGCATCACCTGGACAAGCTGAAACGGGCAGGGCTGGTAACTACAGTGAAAAAAGGCCAGTTTGTGCTCTACTCTATCAACACGACCATTATCGACGATTTACTTCAATATATACTTACTCTTAAAAAATAGCATCATGAACAAATACCTGAAACAAGCAATTTTGTGGGCCTTTATTGTTATGCCCTATATTTACCTGGCCGGCATCTGGAATCATCTGCCCAACCAGGTTCCTACGCACTTTGGCCTGGATGGCACCCCTGACGACTGGTCGTCGAAATTCCTGCTCATCCTTATACCTGCAGGGCTGGGTTTAGGAATTTATTTCTTTATGTATATCATCCCGGCCATCGATCCCAAAAAAAAGATTGAACAGATGGGCGACAAGTATAACAGCTTTCGTTTTACGCTCACCATCTTTTTCGCAGTGCTTGGCACTTACCTGTTGTATGTTACTAATGCTGGCAGCATCAAAAATCCGAATATCCTGTTTGCCCTCATCGGCGGTGTATTTGCTGTACTGGCCAATTATTTTCAAACGGTACGGCCGAATTATTTTATCGGTTTCCGCACCCCATGGACACTCGAAAATGAAAATGTCTGGAAAAAAACACACCGACTGGGTGGCCGCTTATGGGTTGTTGGAGGCATACTGATTGCCATACTTGCTTTCCTGATCCACAGCAAACAGATATTTCTTATCGTATTTGGCGTCCTTGTTTTCCTGATGGCAGCCATTCCGGTAGTGTATTCCTACATCGAATACCAGAAAGAAAAAAATAAGATTGAAAAATAATAACAAACAAAAAAATGTACCAATGAATTCGTTAAAAACACTTTTTTTACTGCCGGTACTCGCACTGTTATCAGTAAGTTTATTTGCAAACACCGACACCACTTTCGTGGTAACCAAAGTTAACCTGCAAACTCCCGGCGGTACCATTTATGGAACTCTTACAACACCGGTTACTGTAAACCAATGGCCAGTGGCGCTGATTATTGCCGGCTCGGGACCTACAGACCGCGATGGCAATAATGTAAAAATGAAAAACAATTCGCTTAAAATCCTTTCGGAGGAACTGGCAAAACAGGGCATTGCCTCGCTGAGGTACGACAAACGGGGCATTGCCGAAAGCAAGGATGCCGGCAAAAGTGAAGCTGACCTTAGGTTTGATGATTATATTGCCGATGCAGCCGGGTGGATTGAAACCCTTAAAAAGGATAAGCGGTTTTCGCAGGTTATCGTGATCGGCCACAGCGAAGGATCTTTAATTGGTATGATAGCCGCAGCAAAGGCCGATAAATTTGTTTCAGTTGCCGGTGCCGGCCGTTCGATTGATAAGGTGCTGAAACAGCAGCTTAGTGCGCAGCCAAAGGAAATACAGGATATTTCGTTCCCGATCATCGATAGTTTAAAGGCCGGCAAAACTGTTGCCGATGCGCCTGCCATGCTGTATGCACTTTTCCGCCCCAGCGTTCAGCCGTATATGATTTCGTGGTTCAGGTACGATCCGGCAACCGAAATTAAAAAGCTTTCAATACCAGTACTCATTATTCAGGGAACCAATGATATACAGGTTTCGGTTGAAGATGCAAAACTGCTGTCGGCAGCTAAACCCCAAGCCGGTTTCATACTGATTGAAAACATGAACCATATTTTCCGGATTGTTACCGGCGACAGGCAGGCAAATATGGTTACTTATGGCAATCCGGAATTACCAATTTCCAATGAACTGGTAAAAGGCATTTCGGATTTTATCCTGAAGAAATAGAAGTGTGTAGCTTATGGCAATAGTTGCTATTGAAACAATTGCTGAAAGTTGATTTGTACCGGGACCTTGTTTTTTGTCCCGGTATTATTTTATATGGGGATATTCCACCCGGCAATTCCTAAACCTATTACAGCTAAGGCGCACACAATGATCAATGCTGCATTCAGGGACGTTACAATTATTGGTTTTGGATGTTCGCCCTCGGTAAATATTTCGCGCACCACAAAGAAATAATAGTACACGCCAACAACAGCCATCAAGATTGCAAACAGGGAGATAAATAGAAAGCCCTTACTGATTGACAACACAAAAACCTGGTACTTAGCCATAAAGCCTGCCATAGGTGGGATGCCGGCCAGCGACATCAGCAATACTGCTGCTGAAACGGCTATCCAGGGCCTTTCCTTGTACAAACCTCTGAAAGCTGTGAGGCTTTCCTGTCCGTTCGATTCGCGCTTTACCAGGATGAAGATGATAAACATAGGGATGGTTGCCAGTGAATACACAAAAGTGTAATACAGGAGAACCCCGGCTGTATTCTGATTCTGCGAAAGCATGGCCAGCATGATAAAACCGCTGTGTGCAATGGATGAGTACGCAAACAGCCGCTTAAAATTTAGTTGCCGGAGTGCAGCCAGGTTTCCGATAAGCAGTGAAAGCCCGGTCATAACCCAGAGTGCTTTCTCAAGCGGTACCGGCATAGGCACAAGCCCGATGGTCAACAGCCTGTAGAAAGCAGCAAATCCTGCAGTTTTAACTACCGTTGCCATAAACGCAGTAATCAGGGTAGGGGAGCCTTCGTACACATCAGGACTCCAGAAATGAAATGGTGCCACAGCCACTTTAAAAGCAACCCCGATAACGATAAAAAGTAAACCTACCAGCAACATGGGAGGCAGATTACCGTTAAACTGGGCAATATAGGCTTTTATTTCCGGAAGGTAAAAGGTTGCCGATGCTCCGTAAACCAGCGCAATACCAAACAGGAAAATTGTTGTGGCAAAGGATCCCAGCATAAAATATTTAAAGGAAGCTTCGTTGGAACGGTACGATGCTTTCTTGCCGCCTGCCAGCACATACAGCGGGATCGACAGAATTTCGATACCCAGGAACAACATGATGAGGTTAGAGAAAGACGTCATCAGGAATGCTCCTACAAGTGCAAAAATCATCAGCGCATATTGCTCAGCCACATGCAATTCCATCATTTTATAATAGTCGATACCAAACAGGAAAATGAGTATGGTAATGATGATCATCGTTGCATTAAAGGCAATCGAAAAATTATCGAACACGATCATATCGTGGAAATAGGCTGCCCCCAGTCCCCATTCGCTAACTGTGAGATATAATGTTCCCAGCAACCCTGCAATGGCAACAGGAGCCAGGATGCCCTTCTGTTTCGTCAATCCAAGGTATAACAGAATTATGCCCAGGACTGTGGATAAAATTAGTGCGCTCATTTACTTTTTTTAATCAGTATAATGTTAAAGTTCTTTTAGTACACAATGGGTAAAAGGGCCGAAGCACTATGAAGCAGGTTTTGCATGCTGCCTGCTGATATTTCGACCAGGTTAAAAACAGGTTGGGGGAAAACTCCCAATACCAGAATGATAGCAATCAGAGGTAGCAGCACCAGGTAATCCTTTATACCTATATCAGTAATTGTTGCAAAGGCGGGGTTTTGATCTCCAAGCATAACCCGCTGGTAGGCATAAAGCATATAAACTGCACCAAGTATCATCGTTAATCCACCGGCAGCAGCAAACCAGGCCGATTGCTGAAACAGCCCGGCAATCATCAGGAATTCGCCCACAAAACCTGCAGTTAGCGGCAAAGCAATTGAACCAAGCACAACCAAAAGCAAAAGGATTGCCATATTGGGCGCCTTCAGTTTTAGACCCCCAAGAGCCGGAAGTTCGAGTGTGCCTGTTTTTTGTTCGGTAAGGTACACCATGTAGAACAGTGCTACAATAGTTACTCCATGGCTTATTACCTGGAACAAGAGTCCTTGCAGGGCGTAGTAATTCAGCACAAACATGGCAGCTACCATCAGTGAAATATGGGCCATCGACGAAAAAGCAACCAGTCGTTTCAGGTTGGTTTGCCTGAATGCGATTACCGATGCATAAATTACGCCAATAAGGCTTAATACGATCACTGTATTTTGCCAGTACAAAACGCCCAGGGGCACCACCGGGAAAATAAACCGCAATGCCCCGTAAATACCCATTTTTGTCATGATTCCGGCCAGTATCATAACACCCTGTGTTGATGCCATGGTGTAGGTTGAAGGTTGCCAGGTATGAAACGGGAACATCGGCATTTTGATCGCAAAAGCGATAAACAGTACCCAGAAGAGCCAGATTTGTGTGCCACCGGGAATGTTCAGCTGGCTGAATGCCGAAAAATCGGTGCTATGGTTACCGGGTGTAAGCTGGTACAGGTAAATAAGGCCAAACAAAAGCAATAAGCTTCCTGCCAGGGTATAAATGAAAAATTTCAGGGTGATATTTCTCCGGCCTTCGCCACCCCACAACAACAGTATAAAGTACAACGGTATGAGGGATAACTCCCAGAATATGTAGAACAACACTGCATTTTGTGCCATAAAAACACCTATGAGTGCCGATTGCGTAAGCATGATGAGGGCATAGAGCACTTCGGCTCTTTTCTGTTCAGTGTTAAATCCTGCAAGTATAATAAATGGGAAAAGCAGGTTTGTGAGCAGAATCATAAGCAGACTTATGCCATCGTACCCGAGTGAAAAGCTGAAACCAATGACATTGCTCCAACTCACTGCATAATTGGCAGTTTGACCCGAAAATACCAGCGTGAGTGTTAATACCAGGTTAAGTATGGTCGAAGCCAGGGCTATAGTCCGGACAGTGGCCGCATTCCTGAATACCAGCAGGAAAAGGCTTGTAAATAAAGGGATTAAAAGTATTAGCAGTAGTATCATGGCTTTAAACTGTCAGGATAAAAACAATAAACAAAAGAATTCCGGCCACCATGGCAAAAAGGTAAAAACTCATGTTGCCCTGTTGCAGTTTTCGCAACAAAGTGCCAATATGCGAAGTAGCGGTTCCCACGCCATCCACGGCTGGATCGAGCACTTTATTTTCAACCTTTTCAAAAAGGAAACCGGACAGGTAGCCCAGTGGCTTTTCGAAGAGGAATGCATACATTTCGTCGATGTAGAACTTGTTATACACCAGCTTGCCAAACCAGGGCATAGGCGTTCCGTCGGCTGCAGGAAGTTCGGCTTTCTGAACAAAAGTGCGGTAAGCAAAATAAATTACCAGTGCAAGAAGCGACAGCGAAAGAGCAATTAATATAAGTTCGGTGGAATGGCTCATTTCTCCGGTTGTGTTCGAAACCACAGCAGTTTGCAGGAAAGTGCTGAACCCCGAATTTCCTGCGAACAAGGATGGGATATTTATAAATCCCCCGAAAACCGAAAGTACAGCCAGCAACATCAGCGGGATGGTCATCACCCGTGGCG
>CALCJE010000301.1 GCA_937965665.1 uncultured Bacteroidales bacterium | reverse complement strand
TCCGGGCCAGGTATTTTTTGCGGGCTGCATCTCCACCGGGAAACGAAGGCATCTCCTGCACATTCATAAAAACGGCATTGGCTTCTTCCTCAGCATCAGGTTTACGGGCGGCTCCGCCTATGTTTTTAACGGCTGTGTTGCGAACTGACCTGTGCTTGCCATACTCTTCGCGGTATAATTCTGATTCAGGACCAGGTTTGGTTTCAGCATATTCAGGTTCCTCCACCGGGCTTGAACCCCTTGCAATATTGGTCCCAACAACAACAGGTGCCGGCGTCCGGTCATGATCAATGGTAACAACAGGTGGAAGGTGAGCCCCTTTTTTGCCGGTATATTTTACGGTTAGAATGACCTGTGCAGGTGGCGGCGAAGACATTTCGCCATAAGCAGTAACTGTAGCAGGTGTATTTTCACGCTGCTGCTTTGCCATCATGGCATTTTCATCCTTATCCTGCATCCATAAAACATAACCTGCGGTAATAAACAGCAGTATCGACGCAGCTGCAGCCAGCCAGGTAAGCGGTTTCTGAATAGTGCTTCGGGTATTGGATTCTTCTTCCCGCTTTTGGGCCTGCACCCGCTGTTTTATTTTGATATTTAAGGCGTTGATCCTTTCGGAAAACAACTCTGTCGAAGCCGTTCCACCGATATCAACCGGCAAGGTTTCCGCTTTGCCTTGGGAAGTTTCGGCTATTGCAGGGGTACCCGATGCAGCTGATTGTTGCAAGGCGCTATCCTGCAGCCACATCCTGAGCCCGTCGGCTGCATCGGCACAAAGCGGGCATGATTGAATGTGATTATTTGCCTTTTGCTGATCAGCACCAGCTAAAGATCCATTAACAAAATGTATCAACGCTTCGGAAGTGAGGCATCCTGAAGGAGTGAAAAGGGCCGATGACTGTTTCCTTATGTCATTCATATTGATCCATCCTTTCCATCAATAATTTCAGATTGCGTTTCCCGTTCTGAATATGACTTTTTACTTCGTTGTAGGTATATCCTGTTAACTGTTCGACCTCCCGGTACGATTTCTCTGACAGATAAAATAATTGTACGCATTGTTTTTGTTCCACACTAAGCTGATTAATAGCCATTTCGAGATAACGGATGCGGTATTCGCCATCGCGGCCACTTATAAGATGATCAGGATCCCCGGATTCCATAATTTCGATATCCAGTTTTTTCAGACTTTCTTCTTTTGCCCGCTCATCCGTTTTCCGGTGCCTGAGCTGCATAAGGCTTTCATTCCTGGTGATGGTATAAATCCAGCTTTTGAAATTATTGATCTCCGATTTCTTCAACAACCCGAATAGTTTTTCGAAAACCAGCATTACCACATCTTCGGCATCGGCTTCGTTGCCCAGGTATTTGTAGCTAACCGTAAACAACAGGTGGGTATATCGCTCATAAAGTATCCCGATGATCTCGCTGTTGTGCGTTTCCATATACCTCGTTACCAACTGTTCATCGGTCATCGAATTCAATTCCTTCATATCATCTTTCCTGAAAAAGCGAAGCGTCACGAGGCATAAGTTTTTACAAAGATAGTTTTTTCGGAAATGCAGTGATGGTGTATGTTCTCTGAGTTTCAAATCCAAAATATTTTAAACTCCACCGGCATTGACTGCTGAAATAATTAGCTGTGTTTTGTGGAAATGTCAATTTGTATGCATCTGGTATTCAAAAGCCGCTAACAAAATACACGGATAAAAAAATTCAAAAATATACCTCACAAAAGTTCCATAACCTGCACTCCATTTTTAGTTGAATTGCTTAGTCCTGTTATTTCACCAGTTTCAATCTATACCATTAACCTTTAAAATCAGACATCATGAAAACGAAAGCCGCTGAATCCGCTCAAATGGACGAACTCGTTTTTGAGCACCGCAACAAAAGTTATGGAGCGTACATTCTTCGCAAAATGTATCATCGCCAGCTTACCAAAGCCTTATTCCTGGCAACAGCTATTTTAATTGCCGGGCTTGCTTACCCGCTTGCTTTGAGCTATCGGAGTGTATACAATGTGCATTATATTCCTGAAGGCGGAGTGATCATTGATTTGCCTCCCGTTACCCACCCCGAGCCACCCGTAGCTCCACCGCCGCCACCACCCGTTACTGAAGTGCAGAAACGCCTTGTATTTACGCAGCCTGTTGTAGTTGGAGGCGAAGTACCCGAGAGTGAATGGGTGCCGATGGAAGACCTAAACAATAAAGGAAACACCGGTTACGAACCAGTGGATGAGCAGCCTGTAGATGTTAAACCAGAGATCGATGTGCTGGAAGTAAAAACTGAAGAACCTCCTGTACCCATAGCTGAAGAGATGCCACTTTTTCCCGGTGGTGATGCAGAACGGCAGAAATTCCTGAATGAAAATACCAGGTATCCGCAGCAGGCGCTCGAAACGGATATACAGGGAACCGTTTATGTGCAGTTTGTGGTTGATACCAAAGGGAATATTACTGATGTTAAAGTGATGAGAGGCATTGGCGGGGGTTGCGACGAAGAAGCTGTAAGAGTGGTAAAAATGATGCCCCAGTGGCACGCCGGGAAACAAAACGGCAGACCGGTTAGGGTCCTATTTACAATGCCTGTTATTTTCAGGTTGCAGCAAAGGTAAGCCTGCTTGTTTTTTAAAACAGGAATGCCTGCGTCAGGCACCTTTCGGGTGTGCCGGCGCAGGCATTTTGTATCTCCGCCAGAATTTCCGGCTGGTAAGTGAGGTAAATGTAAGTATTTTGTTTATCCATGCTACACGCATAAGCCAGTGCAGCAATTTGTACCCCAGGTAAAAAATCACCAGCGCCACCGACC
>CALCJE010000300.1 GCA_937965665.1 uncultured Bacteroidales bacterium | reverse complement strand
ACTTGTATTGGTTGCTGTCCACCTGCCTTCGTACATATAAGCCGGTTTGTTCGACAAACTCCTGTCGGTACGATACCAGGCCATGAAAATATCATTTCCTGAAACTCCCTGGAAAGCTAAGTTAAAATCAAAACCTTTATATCCCAATGAAATGTTACCGCCATAAATTAATGATGGATGAGGGCTTCCGATTTTAGTCTGGTCAGAAGGTGAAATTTTATTATCACCGTTAACATCAACTACGATAGGATCACCAGCTACGAAAGTTGTTCCGTATTTTGTATTATAAGAATCAGCTTCTGCTTTGCTGTCGAATATACCATCGGTTTTGTATCCTTTGAAATACCAGATTGGCTGACCTTCTTCGAACCAGGTTAGGTTATAACCACGAACACTTGCCCCGGCAACAGGTGCATTAACATCCAGCTGGGTTACTTCGTTTTTCAGTGTCGAAAGGTTCACATTGGCAGCATACCTCAACTCATTATCATTGTTCGTATAGCCAAGTTCGAATTCAAATCCTTTGTTGTTTACAGTTCCAGCGTTAACAAATGGCATACCGCCACCGGTTGACATCGGGAATGTTCCCAGTGCAATCAGATCTTCGGTATTCTTGTTGTACCAGTCAGCAGTAAAACTAATTTTATTATTCAGCAACCTTATATCGAAACCGATGTCAGCCATTTCAGTTCTTTCCCATCTCAAATCCTTATTAACCAGTTTCGAGATTTGAGCGCCTGACTGATATGTACCGGTAGCATCAGGATACCTGATGCCGGCAAGAGTCCAGAGTTCTTTATCTTCGTTGCCCGGCAGGTTCGATTTGCTTCCGTTTGCGCCCCAGCTGGCCCTAAGTTTCAAATAGGAAATCAGCTTAACATCCTTTAAAAAGTCTTCCTTATTGATTACCCAACCGGCTGATACCGATGGGAAAGTTGCATATTTTGCATCAGTTGGGAAAACACTTGCGCCGTCTCTGCGGATTGATCCTTCCAACAGATATTTACCCGCATAACTGTATGAAAGACGGGCATACATGGAAGCCATCGAATTTTCGGTTGGCACTCCACCTGTTCTGTCGTAAAGGTCGGATGTGGTTGATCCCTGGTTTGCATACTGATCGCCTTCAGCTACTAATGGTGCTGAGTACATGGTATAAGCCGGGCCTTTGTAGTCCTGGGCTGAATATCCTGCCATTACGGTTAAGGAGTGATCGCCAAAATCTCTTGAGTAAGTGGCAAAGTTTTCCCATAACCAGGTATTGTACTTATTCAGATTATCGGTAACATTGGTGGTACCATTCTGATTTTCGGTCGAGAAATAATACAGCGGTGTCCAGATATGCTGATTCTGGTAGGTAAGATCCAGACCAATCCTTGAAGTCAATGAAAATCCTTTGAAAGGTTTAATGGTTGCATACCCTGTTCCCATAATCTTATCCTGTTCGGTTGTATTATGATATGTAGTAAGGGTTGCAAGCGGATTTGACATTTCGCCTGATACATTTTCAGTTAATCCATAATAATTGCCATTACCATCTTTTACAATTACTTTTCCCTGGTCTAAAAGTGACTGAACATGGGCTGGAGTACCTGTGTAAGTAATAGGAGTTAAAGGATCAATTAACAACGCGCTGTTAACCAAACTTCTATATTCATCATCTTGTCCAACATTTTTCTGGTTGGAGTGGCTGTAGTTAAAATTACCGCCTACTTCGAGCCATTTTTTAACTTCACTTTTTAAATTCAGCCTCGAGGTGTAGCGGGTGTAGTTAGCTTTATCCCCACCAACAATACCGTCCTGGGTAAGATAAGATCCGGACAGCATATAAGTTGTTTTTTCATTTCCACCGGAAAATGAAAGATGGTGCTTTTGCATCGGGGCCGACTGGAAAGTCTCACTCAACCAATCAGTATTTGCATTGAAACGATCCTGGGTAACCTGTCCTGATTCGGACATCCACTGTTTGTATTGTGTAGCGTCCATCATTTTCATATCCGATCTTACACTCTGAGTGCCGAACTGAAAATCATAATTTACCACACCTTTACCTGATTTACCTGATTTGGTAGTTACAAGGATTACACCATTAGCTCCTTCGGTTCCATAAATAGCTGAAGATGCTGCGTCCTTTAAAACTTCCATCGATTCGATATCACTTGGGTCGATGTTATTGATATCTCCGGTTTTCATTCCATCCACAATAAACAATGGATTTGAATTGGAGTTGGAGTTGGTACCCCTGATCCTGATTTTGGAACCTGCACCTGGTGAACCCGATGTTGGTAATACCATTACACCTGAAACTTTACCCTGGATTGCCTGATCGGCCCTGGAGGAAGCAGTTGTTTGTAAGTCTTTAGCCTTCACTGATGAAATAGCACCGGTTACAAGGCTCTTTTTCTTGGTTCCGTAACCAACAACCACAACCTCGTCGAGACCAACGGCTGCTTCTTTTAATACAACATTAATAACGCTTTGGTTGTTTATGCTCACTTCCTGGGTAATCATACCTACGAAGGTGAATACCAGGGTTGTAGCAGTCTCTGGTACATCGATCGCATATTTCCCGTCGATATCAGTGATGGTACCATTGGTGGTTCCTTTTATACTGATTGAAACACCGGGGATTGCCTCCCCTTTTTCGGTAGTTACGGTACCTGTGATTTTTTTAGGTGCCGGATTTGCTGCTATAGCTGAAAACTGAAGTACCGTCAGCAGCGAAAATAGGAACGTCAGGCTGATAATTCTTGATGATTGTGCTGATAAAAAGACACGAAGCCTCTTATCCAACAGATTTCGGATTTTTTTCATACTTTTGTAAGTTAATGTTACTGATTGATTTTGATCTGATTGGGACATTATCGTGCGGAACAGTAGGCCAATACTGTTCCGTTTTTTTTAGATACTTTTACTTCATAGGCATCTGATTTATTGGGGTTGAGGTTAATACTTATTGAATTGATTGGGTTGTTCGTTTATCGGGCAGATCAGCACTATGCTTCATTCATCAATTTAAAGCTGATCATGCTGCTGATTTATTCAGTTTTGAAATAATTTTTTTCACGGTTCCCTTTAAAAGAGTTGAAAGCACGAAAACTTATGCAGTATATTCAGTTCAGTTTAGCCAGGTATTTTTCCGATTGCCTTTAACCGGAAAATTGCTTGCATCCTGATTAACACAATTAACTGAGCAGCAGCAATTCCTGAATAAACTCTTACTCCGCAACAATTCAAAGGTTCAATGATATCTGATTACAAGGGTATTGAAAGTACAAGGTTTATAAGCAATGATCTGTTGGGTTCATGAAAGACAATACAATAAAATTTGAATCTTGTATGCAACCACAACTCCTTGTATAATATCTGCCTCTGCCAAAGAATGTAATGAAATAAAATGCAAATTATTAAAGCCTTCGTGCAGAAGTATTAAGTGCAAATATCGCATCAGAACCAGCGAAAGACTACAAACAGATTTTCAGAAAACAATGGTATTTTATCCTGATTGCTATAATTTCATTACTAATGCAGATATTTAAGTTGATGTTTTATCATTCATGCAGGTAAACTGCATAAATAAAATGTTCGCTGAGGTAGTTTCGCAAGGCATTAAATAATTTGATTCAACTAAAAAAAAACTGAGTCGCGGGCTGACTATTTATCTGTTCTGCGCATCGCTGGCAGCAATCAGGAAAAACAAAGGTGCATTCCGGTTAATGGCCACCTCGTTTGTTGAATAACTGCATTGGGAGTCAATATATGATTTTGCAGGAAATGCACACCGGGTAATTCCGGGGCAATCATTCAGCAAGACGGTATTTTCTGAGTCCATCAAAGCCCGTGCTTATGCTTAAAACCAGCGATATTTTGCCGTTCAAGCCTGAATAATCCCAGGACAGAACCATGATTTTCTGATTCCCCGGGTCCTTTTCTGATATCATAAAAGCGTTGCTATTGGCAATAGCAATATGCGGTCGAACAGAATTCCGGCTTAGAGCTTCGCTTTCGAAAAGATATCCTTACCCGGTTTGTGATTAATGGCAGAAAACTGCTCACCGTTGGGGCAAATTTTTCAATGATTACAGATGCCAGCTTTTTCACTAATAATTCGTCGGATTACCCGCCGTACACGTCGAAAAACCTGTGAATACAGATAATTATTTTTTATCCATCAAAGCATTTAAAATGGGCATTACCCATTGCTCTTTCTCAATATTGTAGACTATAAAATCGCTGTCGAACTGCCAGTAAGCCCAGCTGAAACCAAATTTTTCGGCAGTTCGGGCAACGCAAGCTGTGTACCTTGCACGCGAATCCATATCTCCCTTATCGTAAGCGCCAAATTCACCCAGAAAAATCGGGCGGTCATTGGCTTTTGACCAATCAGCAGCAACCTTCAAACGGGTTTCAACATCGGCTTTCTCTTCTTTCGTGCCGTTCCATTTGATTCCGCTCAGGTTTTTAAAATCGTTGGTCCAATAGGCGCCCTGGTGTGTAAATGGCATAGGATGATAGAAATGAACAGTTACAATGATGTTTCGGTCATTTTCGGGCAAAACCAACGTTGGCAGGCTCTCTATACCATTCCAGTTGCCGGGACCAATAATGATTGTCCGGTTGGGATTGGTTTCGCGAACCAGCTTGAGTGCCTCAACCAGGTATTCATTCCACAATTGTACTGACAGTTTCTGGTTGGGTTCATTCAGAATTTCAAAAATTACATCATCCGGTGCATCCTTATACCTGGGGGCCAGTTGACGCCATACCGAAAGGAACATTTCCTTTTTTGCAACGGGATCATCGGCCATAGCGTTAAATTCGTGCAAATCGAGAATCACCATCAGCTTTGCTTCCAACCCGTTTTTAACAACCCAATCGAGTGTTTTGAGCCATTCGGGCTTGAGTTTATAAGTATTCATATCCATGCCTGAAAAAGCAAAAAGATTCACCCTGATGGTGGAAAAGCCGGCTTCTTTTATCTTTTTAAAATAAGTTTCCTTGAAGCGGCCTTTGGTATGATCGATCCACAGCATACTGTCGTAGCCAATAATATTTACACCCCGGCCTATCCTGGCACATTGTTCTTTGGCGGAAATATTTTGTGCCGATAATTCATTTTTTACTGTGAAAAAGGCAATCAGCATTGCGCTGAGCAGAATTAGTTTTTTCATCATTTTTTATGTGTTTATCTATTTTTATTGTTATGATTTTTAGAGCTCATTTATGATTGAAAATATTTTTTCCTCTTCTTCTTTCGAAAAAGAAATGTTATTCAGTGTATCGATATTGTCGTTTAATTGTTGAACAGAACTTACACCTACAATTACAGAGGTAACGCGTTTGTCGCGAAGCAGCCATGCCGTTGCCATTTGTGCCAGGGTTTGTCCTCGTTGCAGTGCCAGCTCGTTTAGTTTACTGATGCTGGCAATCAGTTCGGGTGTAATTTGCTCAGGTTTAAGGAAGTGTGCTTTCGATGCACGCGAACCGGATGGAATACCTTTTAAATACCTGTCGGTGAGCACTCCCTGAGCCAAAGGCGAGTAGGCTACAAATCCCACACCATTCATTTCGAGCATGTCAAGCAGGCCATCTTCAACCATTCTGTCCATCATCGAATACCTGGACTGGTGTATCAGGCAGGGAGTTCCAAGTTTATTCAGGATTTGAATGGCTTCGGCTGTTTGTTCGGACGAGTAGTTCGAAATCCCGGCATATAGGGCTTTTCCGCTTTTTACAATATGATCCAGTGCCATCATGGTTTCTTCAAGCGGCGTTTCGGGATCAAAACGGTGCGAATAAAAAATATCAACATACTCAATCCCCATGCGTTTTAAACTCTGATTCAGGCTTGCCACCAGGTATTTCCTCGAACCCCATTCTCCGTATGGGCCATCCCACATATCGTATCCTGCTTTTGAGGTGATGATCATTTCGTCGCGGTACGATGCAAAATCTTTTTTCAGAATAGAACCAAATACTTCTTCGGCTGAACCGGCCGGAGGTCCGTAGTTGTTTGCCAGGTCGAAATGTGTGATGCCCTGGTCGAAAGCAGCCCGAAGAATTTCGCGTGAATTGTTATAATTATCAGTAAAGCCGAAATTATGCCATAATCCCAGCGAAATTGCAGGTAACAGCAAACCACTTTTGCCGCAGCGCTTATATGTCATCGTTTCATAACGACTACCGTCGGCAATGTAGGTCTCTCCCATTTTAATCTGCTTTAAAATTTTTATTTGATTTTTCATGATTATTTGCTGTTTATCCGGCTTTAAAACCGCCTGACTGAACCAGGTTGTTTACTGCATCCGTTAAAGCTTACCGATGTTCAGGCAATCGCTGATGAATGTTTCATTATTTTGTACTGTATTCTGCTTGCTTCATTTTATAATACTCCTGAAGCACATAAAACGCCTTCTTTTTATCCCCGGTTTCTGATATCAACCCTTTTCGGTTCCAGCCATCCTGTATGTCGGGAAGTACCCGGCGGGGTGATCGGAAATCAGCAAGTATCCACGGGGTTATACCGCGTAACTGGGGAATTTTGCCGAGCATTTTAAGGGTTTCCCTGTACAAATCTTCCTGGAATTCCTCAGTCCAGCGGGCATCTTTCGAGCCGTGATTTCCCTGTAATGCATCACCGCCAAATTCTGAAACCATCACGGGTTTATTAAATTTGATCTCAAACTCCGCAGTTTTACATTTTTCGGGCAGCCCGTCGTACCAGCCAATGTATTGATTAAAAGCAATAATATCGACGAAATCCTGCAACGGATCTTCAATTACCTGCGTGTTTTGGGTTCCTGGTTTATTATGCCGTTCGAGCGCGGCACTAACCAAACGAACCGGGTCGAGCTGGCGCGTTGTATTAATCATACTTTTCAGAAAATCAGTACGATCAGCCGACACCGGTGTTTCATTAGCCATCGACCATATAATTACCGAAGCACGGTTTTTATCGCGGGTTATCATTTCGGTTAACTGGTTATGTGCATTGGCATAAGTATCCGGATTTTTCCACTGAATGGTCCAGTAAACCGGTACTTCGGACCAAACCAGCATCCCCATTTCGTCGGCAACGCGGGTCATATTTTCATTATGCGGGTAGTGTGCCAGCCGTACAAAATTACAGCCCAGCTCCTTAGCCCAGCCCAGGAGCATTTGTGCATCCTCGCGTGAATAAGCCCGTCCGCCGCGAACCCCGTTTTCTTCGTGTATACAAATGCCCCGTAAAAAAACAGGTTTACCATTCAACAAAATATCACTGCCTTTAGTCTGAATGGTCCTGAACCCGATTTTGTCGGCCAGCACTTCGTTGTTGTGTGTAAGCTTTACCTGGTACAAATATGGGTTTTCGGGCGACCAGAGTTTCAGATTTTTAGCAGGAATGCTGGTTTTTGCTTTTCCTTCACTATCGGTAGTACATGTGGCTTTCAGGTTCGCTTCCGGAATTTCGATTGTAACCTGTTGATTTGCTTTTTCATCGCCGTTGAGGATTATGGAAACATCTATGTTTTTGGCATCATTATCAGCCAGTTGTATGTAATAATCCTGTATAAAAGTGCCGGCAACTTCCACAATGTTAACATCGCGGGTTAGCCCGCCATAATTCCACCAATCGGTATTGATGGTAGGTACCTTTTCGATTCCCCGTGTATTATCAACTTTTACAATTACAAAATTGCCGGTAGGGTTAAGTTTGCCGGTTACCTCAAAATTAAATGGTGTGAAACCACCCACATGTTTTCCCAGCTTTTTGCCATTCAGGTAAACCTCAGCTTCATAATTGGCTGCACCAAAACAGATAAACTGGCGTGATCTGGCTGAAGGTGCCGGATAATCGAATTTCCTGTAATACCAAATGGTTCCTTCATAATAAAAGAGTTTTTCCTTTTGCGAATTCCAGTCGCGCGGCACCAGGATATGATCGGATTTATCAAAATCGTACTCTACCCTTTCGGAAGGATCCTGTGCTTTGTAACCCAGGAAAAGCGATTCTGATTTGCTTGGATCAGGCTGCTGATCACGGACTTCTCTGCGGTAATCGTAATAACCGGTTTGATACGGATCAACAACGTACTTCCAAACCCCGTTTAATGTAAGCGTGGTTCTGTTTCCAATATTTGTAATTAGCGGATCCTGGGCAAATAGAAGGTCAGTGTACGATACCATCAGTGCAATCATTAATCCAGTAAATAATAACTGTTTCATTGTGCCGGCTGTTTTGGTTAATAGATGCGTTTCATCATAAATCACAAAGTTCAGCAATTATCTGCTGATAACTTTTGGCTATACAAAAATCATCGCTTTCAGGATGCTGTTTTCCGGTTTTCAATGGTTTTTTCAAAATATTCTGACACCATTTGAGGTCAACCATGGTAATTTACGACATAGTAAATGTACTACTTAGCTGTTTCATTTCAATTCCTCAAATAACCGGTAATTCAGAGTATGCACTTTTAAATTATTTCGCACACTTACTCATGTCATTTATTGAAACACAAGATTCATAAGCTGAAGATTTGGCATTGCCTGACTTAAATTATTACTTATCAGGCTGTAAATGAAGTTGCTAAACCATCGGAAACCAGATTGAGCAAAACATCAAATTATTAAATCCTTTAATGAATGTTGTAATTCCAGGTTCTTCCAAAATTACTCACCGAGCACAACCAGTACGTTATGTATTTCCCCATCTTTTGATACCGGGATCAGATTTGAGATTTGTTTTTTTCCATCGACCCATAATTTCTTCACTCCCTTTGATACACCATCCGGATTCTGAATTTCGATGTGATAAGTTGCTCCCCTGAATTTTCGGGTCACCGTAAAACCTTTCCAGCTATCGGGGATACAAGGATCTATTCTTAACCCATCATAATCGGGCTGAATACCAAGGATATACTGTGAAATGGTGTAAAAATTCCAGGAAGCAGTGCCGGTTAGCCAGGAATTTTTTGCTTCTCCGGGCCTGAAGGAATCCTTGCCCGCGATCATTTGTGCATACACATACGGCTCTGTTTTGTGCAGTTCGCTGATGTCTTCGAGGTACGAAGGGCAAATTTTCCGGTAATATTCCCAGGCACGGTTTCCATTGCCGGCTACGGTTTCGCCGATAATAATCCATGGATTGTTATGGCAGAATATCCCGGCATTTTCCTTATAACCTTCAGGATATGAAGATATTTCGCCGTACTCGATGTGATACCTGGTATAGGCGGGATTATTTAACACAATGCCATATTCGGAATCCAGCCGCTCTTTTACCGAATCGAGTGCCCTGGTACACATACCTTCTTCGAGGCCAATGCCCG
The DNA here is from genome assembly GCA_937965665.1 of uncultured Bacteroidales bacterium. Lineage (GTDB taxonomy): Bacteria > Bacteroidota > Bacteroidia > Bacteroidales > UBA4417 > UBA4417. Next base: position 2,720 of record CALCJE010000300.1, on the reverse strand, counting down.
CCATGGTGCACATACCATTCGATTCGATAAAAATCTGGCCTTCCTCGTTCTGGTGGCTGCCGATTTTGTTTCCAAAATAGTCATAAGCCCTCAGGAACCATTCGCCATCCCATCCATGTTTTTTAATGGTGCTTACCATGGCATCAACATGCGATTGCGCCCGGATGGCTTCAGCTGATTTTCCTAACTTTTCGCAAAGTTTTACATAATCACGACCGTAAATAACAAATAAGCCGGCAATCATCAGCGACTCGGCTTTGCTGCCTTCGGTTTTGTTTTCGGTAGTCTGAAATGATTCATTCGGATCCGATGAAAAGCAATTCAGGTTCAGGCAATCGTTCCAATCGGCACGGCCAATGAGCGGAAGGCCATGAGGCCCCAGGTTATTCACCACATGATCGAACGAAACCGTAAGATGATCGAACATGCTGCGCGCCTGTAACATATCATTATCGAAAGGTACCAGTTCGTCGAGAATAGTGAAATCACCGGTTTCCTTGATATAACTGATGGTACCCAGGATAAGCCATACCGGGTCGTCGTTAAAACCGCCCCCGATATCGTTGTTACCACGTTTGGTTAATGGCTGGTACTGGTGATAGCATCCGCCATCGGCGAGTTGTGTTGAAGCAATATCGATAATTCGTTCGCGGGCGCGTTCAGGTATAAGGTGTACAAAACCCAGCAAATCCTGGTTCGAATCGCGGAAACCCATACCGCGGCCGATTCCGCTCTCAAAAAATGAGGCCGAACGGGAAAAACAGAATGTAATCATACACTGGTACTGGTTCCAGGTATTTACCATACGGTCAAGTTTTTCATCATCCGAATGCACCGAATAGACCGCGAAAAGTTGCTCCCAATAATTTCTTAATTCTGCAAAAGCAGCATCAACTTTTAATGCAGAGTCGAATGCGGATATTACAGCTTTAGCTTTTGTTTTATTGATAATCCCTTTCGATTCCCATTTTTCATCATCGGGATTTTCGACATAGCCCAGGACAAAAACCAGGTCTTTCGATTCGCCGGGCATCAGTTGCACTTCGATAAAATGCGAAGCTACAGGCGACCAGCCATGTGCTACCGAATTACGTGCTTTGCCTTCGGAAACTACCTGAGGCTCATCAAAACCATTGTAAAGCCCGAAAAAGGATTCGCGATCCGTATCAAAACCCTGTATGGGAACATTCGCAGCGTAATATGCATAATGGTTTCTGCGTTCACGGTACTCCGTTTTATGATAAATCACGGATGCATCAATTTCAACTTCACCGGTCGAAAAGTTCCGCTGAAAATTTTCCATATCTGATGCAGCATTCCATAAGGCCCATTCAACAAAAGAGAATATTTTTAATTGTTTGATATCCTGTGTATTATTAACCAGTGTAAGTTTTTGAACCTCTGCCAGGGTTTTTAGGGGAACAAAGTAGAGAGCCGAAGCTGAAACGCCGTTTTTTTCGCCTTTAATGATGGTATAATTCATCCCGTGGCGGCACTCATAATGATCCAGTTCGGTTTTACAGGGTTTCCATCCCGGCGACCAGGTGGTTTCACCATCTTTGATGTAAAAATATTTTCCGCCGCTGTCCATCGGCACGTTGTTGTACCTGTAGCGTGTAAGCCTCCTGAATTTGGCATCCTTATAAAATGAGTAGCCGCCGGCAGTATTCGAAATGAGTGAAAAAAAGTCTTCGTTTCCCAGGTAATTGATCCAGGGCCATGGGGTGCGCGGGTTGGTAATTACATATTCTCTGCGCTGATCGTCAAAATGTCCGAATTTCATAATTTTCCTATTAATAACGTATTCTTAATCCTTTAAATGGAAGTTGTTTTAAGCCAGTTCTTCCAATCTTCTCCTGTTCAGTTCAATGGTAATTTCATCCATTTTATTCTGGTTCAGCGGGTACAAAGTCATGACACCTGCAGCTATATAGGCAATAATGGCCGGTATCCAGCTCATCAGCATGATAATTCCCGGAACAGCTCCTTGTATGGCTACTTCATCCTGACCGTTGTAATGGAAAGCTGACAAAACAAAGCCGATAATTGCCCCGGCAATCCCGCCACCGAACTTGGTAGCAAATGAGCCTGCCGAATACACCAGGCCTGTGGCTCTGCGACCATTTTTAAATTCAGAGTAGTCGGCAGCATCGCCCAGCATGGCAAAGAATAAAGTGGGGAAAATTGCCGCCCCGAATTCCGAAATGATGCCTAATGCGAAGATGCCGGTTATATTTCCCGGGCCACAGAAAAATAACAATGCATTTACAGAGCCCGAAAACAACAAAGCAATAATAAAGAGCTTGCGTTTGCCCCAACGTTTGCCCAGCGGCGATGTAACCATAGCACCGGCAATGGAGGCCAGCATTAAACCCACCATAAACGATGCTGCCAGCAGCTGGTTATGCAGGTAATGCGAAAAATAAATGACTACTATCCCCTGCTTGATCGAATTATATACATTGAATAATAAACCTATTGTCAGAAGTATGATCCAGGGATTGTTGCGTATTAAATCTTTCAGGTCCTTGCCCAGATTGGTTTCCTGGTCTTTGGGAGGCTTAACCCTTTCACGGGTACTGGCAAAGGTTAAAATCAGGAACAGCGACAAGAACACCGAAAGCAGGTAAATTGCGCTGCTGTAGCCACGTTTCTGATCAACTATCGAAATGTGGGCAGGCACGAGATTTTCCTCTCCGGCCACCAGGACTTTATAATTT
>CALCJE010000299.1 GCA_937965665.1 uncultured Bacteroidales bacterium | reverse complement strand
TTTTTCAGGTGATCAATAATTTCTTCGAATGGATCTTCATCTTCTTTCGAAACTGGTTTCATACCAAGTACAACGTCTCCGTACATCTGCACGAAACGACGGTATGAGTCCCATACAAAACGCTCGTTGCCGGTTTTCTTTACAAGACCTGCAACTGAATCGTCGTTTAAACCAAGGTTAAGAATGGTGTCCATCATTCCGGGCATTGAAGCACGTGATCCGGAACGAACTGAAACAAGGCAGGGATTTTTGGGATCGGTGAATTTTGAACCCATATGTTTTTCAACATAAGCGATGCCATCTTCAACTTCGCTCTTAATCATTTTCAAAACCTTTTCGCGGCCTTCTTTTGTGTAAACAGTACACATTTCAGTGGTAATGGTGAATCCCGGAGGAACCGGAACACCAATAAGGTTCATTTCAGCCAGGTTAGCACCTTTGCCACCGAGCAGGTTTTTCATCGAAGCATCACCTTCAGCTTTTTTATTGCCGAAAGTATAAACACTTTTAACTTTTGATTTAGCCATAACAGATTGCTGTTTTTGTATTTATGTGTTAATAGTAATAAATCGGATGTTCATTATTTTGCGGGGGCAAAAGTACGAAACTTTAATAAATAATATTTATCACAATGTTGTAAAGTTTCCCCTATTTTGTTCACAATTTGTTAAAAATGCCTAATTGTATTTCAGAATGGATTTTTTACGAAACCATGATTTATTCCTGTAATACATTATTCTTTAATGACGCATTTCAGCTGTTTTCCTGGAGTATTGTATCCAGAACTTCTGCAAACACCAGGTTGTTCAATTCGCAGCATCCCAGGTAACTAAGCATTTCTTCGGGTTGTTGAACTAACCTTCCGGGAACAAGTTCTGGCGTAATTTCCTGAATAAAAACAGGTGCATTCGCAACCGAAACCTCGAAATGAAACTGCAGGGCGAAAACGTTTTTCGCAAAACGGAATGCCTGGCAGCCGGTAATCTCACTTTTAGCCATAGCTATAGCGCCAGCCGGCAGGTCGAAGGTATCGAAATGCATATGCATCACGGTAAGTGCCTCAGGGAAATGCCTGAAAACACTGTCGGCCTTTGCATTTGCATTAAAAAGCACCGGGTAAAATCCCATTTCAGGTTCGGTATTTTTATATACTCTTGCGCCCAAAGCTGCTGCAATCATTTGCGAACCCAGGCAAATGCCTAGCACCACTTTGCCCATTTGTATTGAATGCCGGATAAAATCTAGTTCTTCTCTTATCCAGGGAAAGGCTGCTGCGTCATTAACGCCCATTTTTCCTCCCAGCACAACCAGCCAGTCGTAAGTTTCGTGTAACGGAAATAAAGGATCCAGGTCGAGACGGGTACATGAAGTGGTAATATGATGGCTGGCTGCCCATTCGCCTATAAAGCCCAGATCTTCGAAATGATCGTGCTGAAAATAATGAATATGCATGCGTTTGATGTGAGTCGCAAAATTAAGAATATTATTCACAAAGCCCTTTCCGGATTTAGGATTCATGGTGGATTTAAGAATTTTCAATTTATTAAATATTGTCCATGCCAGATACAGGATTGCATGATTCTGAATTACTACCTTTGCGCCCTCAAAAAGCGATTTGTATGAAAGTTAGCGGCTTCACATTTATCAGAAATGCTGAAATTTACGATTACCCGGTTGTAGAGGCCATCCGTTCCATTTTACCGGTATGTGATGAATTTGTTGTTGCAGTCGGGAAATCGGACGATGCTACGCTTGAACTTATTGCTGCCATTGACCCGTCGAAAATCAGGATAATTGAAACCATCTGGGATGATTCGTTGCGCGAAGGTGGTCGTGTGTTGGCGGTGGAAACCGATAAGGCCTTCCAGGCTATTTCGGCCGATACCGACTGGGCTTTCTATATACAGGGCGATGAGGTGATGCATGAAAAATACCTGGCGCCGGTAAAAAATGCCATGCTGAAGTGGAAGGACCACCTCGAAGTGGATGGATTACTCTTCGATTATCTGCACTTTTACGGTTCGTACGATTATGTGGGTACTGCAAGCCACTGGTACCCGCACGAAATCAGGATAGTACGCAACCTGAAAACTATTTATTCGTTCCGCGATGCACAGGGATTCAGGAAAGCCGAAAATCAAAAACTCAGGGTTAAACCGGCTGATGCCTTTATGTACCACTATGGCTGGGTAAAAGATCCGCAGGCTATGCAGCGTAAACAGGAGAATTTCAATAAACTCTGGCACCCCGATCAATGGATTGAAAAAAATGTGGCTAAAGCCGATGAATTTGATTATTCAGGGATTACAGCACTCAGGTTATTTGATGAAACACACCCGGCCGTTATGCTGGATCGCATACAGCGAAAAAACTGGAAGTTCGATTTTGATATCAGCTACAGCAACATGAGCATAAAGGATCGCCTGAAATTATTTCTGCGCAAATACCTGGGCATTGAAACAGGTTACAGGAATTATATCAAAATCTGAACGCTTTCCACAATCAGCAAAAAATGTTAGATGTGGGATGTGCGAGGTGGGATGTTTTCTGTGAATGAACTGGCGTTACATCTTGTGCCGCAGAAATTTTGCGGTATGCGATTTATCAACTTTCAACAGATCTTCGGGCGTGCCCGAAAATAATACGAATCCCCCCTGTTCTCCACCTTCAGGTCCCAGGTCAATGACCCAATCAGCCGTTTTGATAACATCCAGGTTGTGCTCAATTACAATTACAGTATGTCCTTTTGCCAGCAGCGCATGAAATGCCCCGAGCAACCGGCTGATGTCGTGCATGTGCAGGCCTGTGGTAGGTTCGTCGAAGATAAAGAGGGTAGGAGCGTCGTTGGTGCCTTTAGTTAAAAACGAAGCAAGTTTAATACGCTGTGCTTCGCCTCCCGAAAATGTATCGGATGACTGACCCAGTTTCAGGTAACCTAATCCCACATCGGCTAAAGGCTGCAACTTGGCAGCTACGCGTGTTGCATTTGCATTTTTTTCGCCTGTTGATGTAAAGAATTCTATCGCCTGTTCGATGGTGAGGTCCAGGATATCCGAAATCGTTTTGTCGTGGTATTTTACATCCAGCACTTCTTCCTTGTAGCGTTTTCCTTTGCAGCTGTCGCATGTAAGGTGAAGGTCAGCCATAAACTGCATTTCAACGGTAACAATGCCTTCGCCTTCGCATTCTTCGCACCGCCCGCCTTCCACGTTAAATGAAAAGAAACCGGGTTTGTAACCGCGTACTTTTGCCAGCTGTTGTTCGGCAAACAGGCTGCGGATGTCATCAAATGCTTTTACATAAGTGGCCGGGTTCGACCGCGATGAGCGGCCAATAGGATTCTGATCAATGAGTTCGATGCCAGTGATCAGATCGTAATCGCCCTCAAGCCTGTCGAATTTCCCTGAACGTTCGCCATACCCGCCATATATTTTTTTCAGGGAGGGATAAAGAATTCGTTTAACCAGGGTGGTTTTTCCGGAACCGCTAACGCCGGTAACCACCGTCATAGCTTTGAGCGGGAATTTTACATCAATACCTTTGAGGTTATTTTCGCGCGCCCCTTTTATTTCGATATAATCGTTCCACGGGCGGTGGCTTACAGGGGTTTGTATTGCTTTTTTGCCAGAGAGGTATTGTCCTGTCAGGCTTACTTCATCTTCCAGTATTTCGTTAAAAGTACCTTGGAAAACCAGTTCTCCGCCATGGCTACCCGCTAATGGACCTATGTCAATTACCTGGTCGGCAGCTTTTATGATTTCTTCTTCATGTTCAACCACTATCACGGTATTGCCCATATCGCGCAAGCCTTTCAGTACTTTTATCAGCAGGTGCGTGTCGCGTGGA
>CALCJE010000298.1 GCA_937965665.1 uncultured Bacteroidales bacterium | reverse complement strand
GTTGCCAAAGATGCTGTTGTGGCAGTAGTAAATTCAAATAACCCTGCCATCAAGGACATTCTTGCAAAAGGCATGAAAAAAGAAGCGGCCTCCAACATCTGGATCAGCGGAAAATATAAATCGTGGTCGCAGGCTTTTGCCACAAAAACGGCTGCTCCAATCCATGTCTACACCCGCTCCGACGCTTGCGGTGCCGCCGAAATCTGGGCAAAGTTTTTCGGCAAAAAGCAGGAAGATTTGCTGGGCAGCGGAGTATTTGGCGACCCGGGACTTGCACTCGCGGTTAAAAAAGACCCGGTCGGGATCGGTTTCAACAATATTGGCTATGCTTATGATCACAACACCAGGAAACAGGTAGCCGGCATCACCGTTGTGCCTATCGACCTGAATAATAACGGGAAGATTGATCCGGACGAAAATTTTTACGATACTATGGATAAAATTGTGGATGCCATTGCACAGGGGAAATACCCATCGCCGCCGGCCCGCGAACTTTATTTTGTTACCAAAGGCAAAACCAACAGCAAAGTGGTGGCCGAATTTATCCGGTGGGCCCTTACTGATGGCCAGAAATATGTTCGCGAAGCCGGGTACATCGGGCTCCCGAAAGAAAAACTCACCAAGGAAGCAGCAAAGCTCAAATAAGGAATTGGCATGACCGGGAAAACTCAATAAGTTTACATCATGTAAATTACAATGTAAAATAACGAAAACAGAAATATGTTTATTCGATTGTTAAAGGATAAAATAGCCCGTCATACCATGATGGGTTTATCCCTTTTAAGCCTGACCCTATTGCTGATCATCGGCGGGGGGCTTTTATGGAACTCGCTGCCCATCCTGAGGGAGAAGAATATCTTCGACCTGCTGTTTACCAGCAACTGGAAACCATTTAAAGGTGATTTTGGCTTTGGAACCTTTATTTTCAGCACGCTTTTTATTACGCTTATTTCCATAGTGCTGGCCTTTCCTCCTGCCCTGCTGTGCGCGCTGTACCTTTCGGAATACGCCACCTCAAGGCTGAAGCGCTGGTTCAGCCCGGTTATCGACTTACTTTCGGGCATTCCGCCTGTAATTTACGGGGTTTGGGGCACCTTAACCATTGTTCCGCTGATTTCCGAAAAAATAGCCCCGAAATTTGTCGATTTTTCAACCGGGTACAGTGTTCTGGCCGGGGGCGTAGTGCTGGCCATCATGATTCTGCCCCTGGTTGTGAGCATACTGATCGAAGTATTTGCCACCATTCCCCGCGAAACACGCGAAGCATCGTGGTCGCTGGGGGCCACCAAATGGCAAACCATTAAAAAAGTAGTGCTACGGCGTTCGTTACCGGGTATTATTGCCGCGGTAGTGCTGGCTATTTCGAGGGCATTTGGCGAAACCATCGCGGTGCTGATGGTATGTGGCAACTTCACCGATATGCCCAGGTCTGTTTTCGACTCCTGTTACCCGTTACCTGCACTGATTGCCAATAATTACGGCGAAATGATGTCGGTTCCGCAATACGAATCTGCGCTGATGTTTGCAGCATTCCTGCTGTTTATCATCATCGTTCTGTTTAATGCCATCTCGCGGTTTATTTTGTATCGTATCAAAAAGAAATATTATTTATGAAACACCTGGAAGAGAAAATTTTCAAAGCGCTGATGATATTCGCTTCGGTAACCATACTGGCCGTTTTGCTGTATATCCTGTATGTGGTCATTTCGAAAGGTTTACCTTCGCTGAACTGGGATATGATTTCGAAAATACCCTCGGGCGGATTTTACCTGGGTAAGGAAGGCGGTATACTCAATGCCATCCTGGGATCCATTTTCCTGATTGCCGGGTCTGTGCTGATCAGCATGACCATCAGCCTGCCCGTAGCCCTGTATATCAATTTTGTAAAACAGAAAGACTCAACATTCTCCAACATACTGCGGTTTGCTTTCGACATACTGTTTGGTATCCCATCCATCGTTTACGGGGCTTTTGGCTTTATGGTGATGATCTATTTCGGGCTGCAGGCTTCGTTGCTGGGTGGCATAATTGCAGTTTCGCTGCTGATTATCCCCATAATGGTAAGATCCATCGACGAAGTAGCTGTATCAGTTCCGAAGGACCTTACAGAGGCCGTGAAATCGCTGGGAGCCACCCAATACGAAACACTCAAGGTGATAGCAAGGCAGATTTCACCAGGTATTACCACAGCCATATTATTATCTGTCGGCCGGGGCATAGGCGACGCAGCCACCGTACTTTTTACGGCTGGATATTCCGACAGCATTCCTACTGCACTGGGGCAACCCGCGGCTACACTTCCGCTGGCGATTTTTTTCCAGCTCAGCAGCCCGGTTGAAGAAGTGCAAAACCGTGCTTATGCTGCCGCGCTCATCCTAACCATCATCATACTTATACTTAGTTTTTCGACCCGCTATTTTGGCCGGAAAATCTCAAAATCAAAACTTTAATACCCATGAATAACTTAGCTTTTGCAATTGCCGGCGAAAATTCCCAGCAACAACACATTATAACAGCAACATCGCAGCCCGTTTCGCACTTAACAGTAAAAAACCTGGATGTGTATATTCACGGGAAACACATCTTGAAAAACATCAACCTGACTATTCCCGAAAAAAAGATTACCTGCATCATCGGGCCTTCGGGCTGTGGCAAAACCACCCTGCTGCGCTCGCTGAACCGCCTTCACGACGATGCTACCGAGGTAAAAGTGGAAGGGCCGGTATATATAGGCGACGAGGACATTTACGCGAAAAATGTTGAAGTAACCCACATACGAAAGAAGAT